>JBJTJB010000001.1:0-1430 GCA_046095245.1 Bacteroidota bacterium
CCACAATGGTGTGGTATCGGCTGGCTGTATTGGCAGTAATACTGGCTTCCTGAAGTGGCCGGAGTACTGCGTCGCGTTCAACCACAATGGTTGCCGTATCATTCGGGTATACAACAGCATCGGCCACTTTAATCTCCTTAACTTTTCTGGCTTTAATCAGGTAGTCGGTCAGGCTGTATCGGGCGAGTCCGGCATTCCAACGCAATGAGTCCTGAAACGGGTGGGTAGAAACAAAATCAGAACCTTCGATATTCAGCTTGGTGTTTTTGAATTCATCCTCCCCAAATTCAACTTCCTGTTTATCGATGAACCACTTGAACTGAGCAATGAAGCAGATGTACTGGTTCAGCGGGAAACTGACAAACGAACCCTTGCCGTTGGAAGAGAAACTGCCAACCCGTTTCACCAGATCGATCTTCGATTGGACATTCCGTGTTTGGATGGCTAAAGCGCGCTCATCATCGGATTTCAAGCGGAAGTCAGATGTGTCGGCGCCGTAATCATCCTGATTGAACTTGAAGTCGGCCGAACTCAACTCCGACTCCTGGAAATAGGCTACACCACTTCCACGTAACCCGGATGTCCCGAGCACGGCATTCCCATCCAAACGGACAGCCTGCTCATACGCAGCCAGGGCACCCTCGTTGCGATAGACATACATATTCCCTTCTCGCGGTCTCCAGTTCACAAAAACCGACCTTCCTTCCGCTTGTGGAAAACCTATTCCTGACACCGATTCCCTGCGCAAATCCCATGAGGCATCCGCCAGGTTAGTCGAGTCCGGGAAAAAGACAATGTCCTTTGAAACCGTAGTTGAACTCAAATAATCAATTTCACCAGAGCCCACAAGCCCCTGAAAACTCAAATCGATATGCTGCCGGTACGTACCTTGCCCGCCGTACATCGCATAGCCTTCTGATGGTGCATCCTGTTCGAATCCAAAACTGTAATCGGGACGGATGACAGCAGTTTCACGGATAGGAGGGAAGATGCCTGCAGATTCGAGCACGCCTTTGAAATTCAGACCACCTGAGGAAAAATTATCCAGCGAATCAATGCTGAACGGATCGACCTTGAAGTAGAATCGGTTTCGGTCATAGATACCGTGATATACCGATGGATGGTCGTAGTAGAGATAAGCTTCCTTGTCGCTGGTGAAACTCGGGTAATCCGGAAAACTTTTCCGACCCGACTTGTTCATCATGCTATCGATCAACAATGATCCAGAAACGTCCTGCAACGTGTTTCGGATTGAAATAAGCTTGGGATTTCCGTTCTCATCCAGCTCAGTATCTGATAAAACCTTGAGCCGGATTGAGTCGATGTTAGGCAGATCTATTCGAAAGCCATCGTAACTAAAACGGAACTTCTTCCCAAAAAAGTCACTTCTTCCTGCATGGACGCGACCACTGAATTCCATGTCACGGTTA
>JBJTJB010000002.1:0-1450 GCA_046095245.1 Bacteroidota bacterium
AGAGCCCTTCATTTCCCAGGCATGGAAGAACGGGGTCCAGTCGATGCATTTTGCAATTTCAGACAATGGCACATTATTGAGGACCTGAACACCCATTGTGCGGGGCTGTTCCTTTGGAACCAGTGACCAGTCGGCCGGGAAGCGGTTGCTTCGGGCTTCGGCGAGCGAAATGAACTTTGACTCCTGCTGACCCAGGGCATGCTGATCGCGCAATCGTGCATACTCGTCGGCTGTTTTAAGGATGAAAGCGGGCGACTGCTCCATCGACAACAACGCACTGGCGACCGGAACAGAACGTGATGCATCATTCACGTGTACAACAGCACCCGAGTAGCGGGGAGCGATTTTCACAGCGGTATGCACCCTTGAAGTGGTTGCTCCTCCTATCAGCAGGGGGATTTTCATACCGCGCCTTTCCATTTCACGCGCCACGTATACCATCTCATCCAGCGATGGTGTGATGAGTCCACTCAAACCGATCATATCGACCCCCTGTTCAAGGGCAGCATCCAGAATCTTATCGGCAGGAACCATAACGCCCAAATCAATCACGTCGTAGTTGTTACATGCAAGCACAACACCTACGATGTTCTTACCGATATCGTGCACATCGCCTTTCACGGTCGCCATCAGTATCCGGCCCTTCTTTTCGGTTCCCTGAACTTTTTCCGCTTCAATAAACGGAAGCAGGCAGGCAACAGCCTTTTTCATCACACGGGCACTCTTTACCACCTGCGGTAAAAACATCTTTCCCTCGGCAAACAGATCGCCCACCACATTCATACCGGCCATGAGCGGTCCTTCAATCACATCCAGTGCACGGGGCAATTGCTGCCTGGCTTCTTCAACGTCATCCGGAACATGGTCCATGATCCCTTTGACCAAAGCATGTTTCAGGCGCTCATCAACGGGTAATTCACGCCAGCGTTCGTCGCGTTCCTGTTTTTTGCCTGATCCTTTGACGGTTTCTGCAAAGGTGATCAGATGTTCGGTCGCGTGCTCGTTCCGGTCGAACAGCACATCCTCAACGAGACGCAGCAGATCGGGTTGAATCTGATCGTATACGATCAACTGACCGGGATTGACAATGCCCATATCCATGCCGTTACGGATGGCATGATACAGGAATGCGGCATGGATCGCCTCCCTCACGGCATCATTGCCGCGAAAGGAGAAAGACACATTACTGACCCCGCCGCTCACTTTGGCCAGGGGTAGATTCTGTTTGATCCAAGCCGTAGCTTCAAAAAAATCAAGAGCGTTTCGCCGGTGTTCATCCATTCCGGTGGCTACCGGGAAAATGTTCGGATCGAAAATGATATCCTGAGGAGGGAACCCGACCTGTTGGGTTAAAATACTGTAGGCCCGGGAACAGATCTCAATGCGCCTGTCGAGTGTATCGGCTTGTCCCTGCTCATCGAAGGCCATGACAATGAGTGCCGCTCCATAT
>JBJTJB010000003.1:0-2696 GCA_046095245.1 Bacteroidota bacterium
CAGGCGGGAAAATCGGCCCTAATGCTGTCCTGGTGTTCGAAGTGGAACTGCTTTCGATCGACAAATAACCGCATTCAAAGATGATTCATTCAGGGGGCCTCAACGGCCCCCTTTTTTGTGGATAAAAGGCCAGTTGATTTCAGCTTCCTAAGGCATTATTGTTAATTTTGGCATGCTTTTTACAGACCCCGGATTCCTTCTCAACTCAAATCGCCTGACGAGTGAAAAGGAAAGGAACAGTGCGAGACATGCGTAAAATAATCTTCGGTATCATTCTGATGGCATTTTTTGTCGGTATCTCATCGCTTTCAATCGCGCAGGAACCGGACCGGAGAGGAACCTTAGAGTTCATCAACCAACTGCTATCCCCCGATACGTATGTGGATCTCGATCAGGGAACCCTGTTCGCCGAATTCCGTGATTCAACCGGACAGGTGATTCGTAAAGACCGTGTTGAAATCCCTGATTTCGGTGAGGTCATTGAATTCGAGTATGAATCCGGCTTGCTGTGCATCCCATGCAGCCGGTACATCCCGGGATGTGTCACCCGTGAATTGGTGCTTCAAAAGGTCAGACGTGGTTATGATCGCTTCAGTATACCCTTATCTGGCCCGGAAGAGTACGAACCGCTTCGGAAAGCATTCGATCACTTGTTCAAAATCTTAACAGTAGGAGGGTATCGTGAAACGGTTGTTTTTAACTAAGCTGGTTTGCCTGTTTGTGTTAGCTGGCGCCAGTGCTCAAACGCCTGACCCTGTGCTATCCAATGAATCACTGAAGCGCGGAATGATTTATTTTGGTCAGGGAAATAAGAAGGATGCCTTGAAATACTTCCAAATGGCGATTGACGCCGACTCAACCAATTACGATGCCTGGATCAAGCGTGGTTTCACGCGCGGTGCCCTGGAGGATTTCAGTGGGGAGATTGCAGATTACACCTTCGTGATTGCCAAAGACCCTTCGCATGTGCATGCCTTTATTTCCAGGGGAAGTGCCTACCGAAGGCTGGGCAACCTCTCACAGGCCATGTCGGATTTTAATCGTGCGTTGGAAATTGATCCGGAAAATCAGGAAGCCTATAACAACAGGGGCTTTGTTTACAAGGCCCAGGGAGATATGGAGCAGGCCTGTCAGGATTGGAATTCTTCCCGAAAACTTGGAAATCCGGAGGCCAAAGTGATCTTAAAAAACAATTACTGCAAATGACCCGTATGTTCAGGTTTTTGGGTGTTTCAATGTTGTTGGCGCTAGTCTTCTTTTTTTCAGCCGGAATGCAATCCAAGCCCGATGAATACGATCTGAACAAGTGCCTTTTCAAGTACAAGTCCGAATGGTCCAGGCCATGCCTTCAATGCAAGGATTATTCAAAAAGTTACCGGGCCTATTTCAGGAATGTGTGTGAAGAGGTGTTGGAGGTGAAGCTGGCTGCGCAGGAAAAGGATCGTCGATGGAAAACATATACCTTCCGGGAAGTGCAGCCGGGTGACTCCCTTGTGGCATATGCCTGCAAAGGGACCGGTAAATACCTTTATTGGGTGAAGCGACCGGATGATTTGCAATATGTGTTTCCCACGGATGAGGAAATCAACGAGTCATTTCCAGATTAAACTTTATTGATGCGATTGTACCGGTTGAACACACCGGTGCCATACAACGCAAAGTCATACCTAACCGGGTCAGAAGCATCCAGAGTCCGTAGCCGGTGGGTGAGTTCGGTAACGGCTTTCCAATCGTCCTGTTTTCTGTTCAACAAACCCAGTTCGCGCGCCACAGTTCCCGAATGAAGGTCCAATGGAATGTGCAATGCCGATGCCGGAATGCTATTCCAGATTCCGAAATCGACTCCGCGATTGTCTTTTCGTACCATCCAGCGTAAGAACATATTGATCCGTTTCGCAGAGCTGTTTCGTAAGGGATCCGCGAAGTGTTTTCCGGTACGGATTTGTGGCCTGAATCGCATGAATTTCCGCTTTACATCTGAAATGGTCGCCCCCATATCGGAATCATATTCCTGAAAAGAAGAACCGAAACAGCCTTCCAACCCTTGCTCATTGTTGTAAAGCTGTTGTAAGGCCTTGATGAAATAACAAAGGTCGATACCATTGAAGGTGCGATGTACGAAGCTGTTGAAGCGCTTTCTTTCCTGAACGGAATGTTCCCGGATAAACGAGCCCGGAGCCATATCCATGCGCTCGACCAGTTGAAGTGCGTTCTTCAAAATGACGGGACGTTGTCCCCAGGCAATAGTTGCAGTCAGAAAGCCGGCGATTTCAACATCCTCCTTTTTTGAAAACAGATGGGGGATGGAAATCGGATCGTCCGCTATGAAATCAGGTCGATTGAAACGGTCTGCCTGTTCATCCAGGAAGGAATGAAGTTGCTCCGGCGTATGCACGCAGCGAAGGTAAATCAGCCGGGTTAAAATGCCCGAGGGCCGCTTGTGGCGACCCTTCGGGTCCGGCATCACTCCGGCCGGAACGACAAAACCCTGATGCTGCCAAACTACACTATGAGGACGCCATTTTCCATGGACAGTGAGAGCTGGTTTCGGGGTCCGAACTCGAACAGTCTGGGCCTTATACAGCTGTGTGTTTTTATTAAATCTTTGTCATACAATAGTTCCCAATGGACAAGATCGTCTGGAAGCCGGTTGTGTCATTTTTCGATGTTGAAACTTCACATGGGATTCCCTGAAT
>JBJTJB010000004.1:0-1603 GCA_046095245.1 Bacteroidota bacterium
TGCCGCAAATATCGGAATTGCCCCCTCTTGTCCGATGCGGGGGGTCTTTTACAGACCGGTCGTTTTCCTTAACTTTGTTAAACCACAGGGAAGAATCGTGAAGAAACCACTTTCAAAGCGGGTGAGCCTCCTGCAGGAATCCGCAACCATTGCCATGGCCCGCCTGAGCCGAGAACTCCAGGAACAGGGTCATGACATCATCAGCCTCAGCCTCGGGGAGCCCGATTTCACCACACCTGCCGACATCTGCGATGCAGCCAAACTGGCCATGGACCAGGGCTTCACACATTATCCGCCCATTTCGGGATACGCCGATTTACGCAAGGCCATCAGCCAGAAACTCAAGCGCGAAAACGGTCTCGACTATGCGGCCGATCAGATTGTCGTTTCTACCGGCGCCAAGCAAAGCATTGCCAATGTGGTGTTCAGCCTGATCGATCCGGGCGATGAAGTGATTATTCCAGCTCCCTACTGGGTCAGCTACGCACAAATCATTGAGCTTGCAGGTGGCCAACCGGTCATCCTCCCGACCGGTATCGAAAGCGATTTCAAGGTCAACCCGGCCCAGGTTGAAGCGGCCATCACGTCCCGCACACGGCTCTTCATTTTCTCCTCTCCCTGCAACCCTACCGGCACGATATACACCCGCGAAGAACTGGGTGCCCTTGCAGCCATGTTCAGCAAGCATCCGGACCTCTGGATCATGTCGGATGAGATTTACGAGCACATCCGCTTCGATGGGGAACACGAGAGCATTGCGCAGTTCGATTCCATTCGCGACCGCGTCGTAATCGTGAACGGCGTATCGAAGGGTTATGCCATGACCGGCTGGAGGATCGGCTACATTGCTGCTCCCCGCGAATTGGCCCAAGCCTGCGATAAAATGCAGGGGCAATTCACCAGCGGAGCCAATTCGATTGCACAAAAGGCTGCACTCAAGGCCGTATCGACCGATTGGTCGGCCTATGCCTACATGCGTGACTCTTTCCTGCGCAGGCGCGACCTGGTGCTTGGCCTCATGCGTGATATACCGGGGTGGAAGTTCAACATCCCCAAGGGCGCCTTTTATATTTTCCCGGATGTGCGTGCCTTCTTCGGCCGAAGCGATGGAGAAACGACAATCCGCAATGCCACAGATTTGTGCATGTACCTGTTACGCGATGCCAAGGTATCGGTGGTTACGGGCGAAGCCTTTGGCGACAACAACTGCATCCGTTTGTCCTTCGCCACGTCGGACGAATTGCTGATCGAAGCCATGCGACGCATCAAGGAAAGCCTCGGTAAACTGCGTCAGCCCAGCGACAAGGGTCAATTGGCTACTGCCGACTGAGAGCCCTGCTCCCTCCCGCCCTTTCATTACCTTTGCGCCCACGCAACACCATGGGTCCATTCTCTTCCATTCACGAGCTTTTTGATGCGTTTGACCGTCAGCGTGTGATGATCGTTGGTGATGTAATGGTGGACGCCTACCTGTGGGGACGAGTCGACCGTATTTCGCCCGAAGCCCCTGTACCGATCGTAGCGGTACACCAGCGCGAAAGCCGTCTTGGGGGTGCAGCCAATGTGGCCATCAATATCCGTGCACTGGGCGCAAGCCCCTTGT
>JBJTJB010000005.1:0-5890 GCA_046095245.1 Bacteroidota bacterium
TGGCATGCCGGTAAAACAGCTGAAAGGTAGGGAAGTTTAGCGTGCGTCCGAATAATCTTTTAACAACACATACCCGAACCGTGAATAAACGCGGTCTTTTCTGATTGGGTTTACAATGCAGGCCAATGCCTACCTTTGCAGCCCGGATCGGGGACCGAACAAAACAGCCCCGAATCTGTTATCAGTTAAACCGAAAACAATGGTCCTGCTCAGTACACCGGCCGATTACTTACCCGTAGCCATGATGTTTGTGGTGGCCATCGGATTCGTCCTCTTCACCATGTTCGTCACCCACTTGTTGGGTCCGCGCCGCAAGTCTACCATCAAGCTCGATACGTTCGAGTGTGGGATTGAACCGCAGGGAAATTCCCGGTTGCCCTTTTCCATCAAGTACTTCCTGATCGCCATCCTCTTCGTCCTGTTCGATGTGGAGGTGATATTCATGTATCCCTGGGCCGTTAATTTTGCCGAATGGAGTCAGACTGGATTGGCGGCTTTCTTTGAGATGGTCATCTTTCTCGGACTCCTGGTTCTCGGACTTGTTTACATCATCCGCAAAGGCGCCCTGAAGTGGGAATAACCATTCACTATTCATCAACAACCCTTCATCCACACATACGATGAGTCAACACCCGGAGAAGCTGGAAGGATTCGAAGGTCCCGGATTTCTGGCCACCTCGCTTGATAAAGCGGTCGGATTAGCCCGTAAGAATTCGATTTGGCCGCTGCCCTTTGCCACATCCTGTTGCGGCATTGAGTTCATGGCCACGATGGCCTCTACATACGACCTGGCCCGTTTCGGTTCAGAGCGCTTGAGTTTCTCACCCCGACAGGCCGACCTGTTGATGGTGATGGGGACAATCGCCAAGAAAATGGGTCCTGTACTCCGGCAGGTGTATGAGCAAATGGCTGAGCCGCGCTGGGTCATTGCCGTAGGTGCCTGCGCTTCCACCGGCGGAATTTTTGACACCTACAGTGTCCTTCAGGGAATCGACCGCATCATTCCGGTGGATGTTTATGTGCCCGGTTGTCCGCCCCGCCCCGAGCAAATCCTCGACGGTGTGATGCGGATTCAGGATTTGGTGGGCAGCGAAAGCCTGCGTCGCCGTGATTCCCAAGAGTACAAAGACCTTCTTGCATCCTACGGAATCGAATGAGCACTATCGAACTGAATACCGATACGATCCTAGCACGGATACAAACCCAGGCAGGCGATGTGGTGTTGTCGCACGATGCACCTTTTGGAATGACCACGCTAGTTGTTCATCCGGACAACTACCATGCCGTCCTTCGTATTTTGAAAGAGGACGAGCAACTCGGCTTCACTTTCCTGACTACGCTTTGCGGACTGCATCATCCTGAAACCGGCACCCCCTTCGGGATCATGGTTCAATTGCACAACATGCCTGCCAATGTGCGCGTGCGTGTAAAAACCTTCACTTCCGAGCCGGAGCCTTCCTTCCCGACCCTCACCGATCTATGGCCCGCTGCCAACTGGCTTGAGCGTGAGACCTACGATTTCTACGGTTACCGTTTCATCGGGCACCCCGATCTACGCCGCATCCTCAACATGGATTCCCTCGAGGGCTGGCCTTTACGCAAGGAGTATCCGCTGGAGGATCCCTTCCGGCTGGACAAAGACGATAAGATGTTCGGACGCTGATTCAACCCTATTCCATCCATGAGCACAAGCAATTTAGCTACGAATACATCCGGGACCGGAGCACTGCAGGGCAAGGAATACACCACCCTCAACCTGGGTCCCACACACCCTGCAACGCACGGTATTTTCCAGAATGTGTTGAAGATGGATGGAGAGCTCATCATTTCGGCCGAGCCCACCATCGGCTATATCCATCGTGCCTTCGAAAAGCTTGCCGAGCGCCGGCCATATTACCAGATCACGCCCATCACCGACCGCATGAACTATTGCTCATCGCCCATCAACAACATGGGATGGCATATGACGGTCGAAAAACTTGCCGGAATCGACATTCCAAAGCGTGTGCAGTACATGCGCGTGATCATCATGGAACTCGCACGCATTGCCGACCACATCATTTGCAACTCGGTCATCGGAGTGGACAGTGGAGCCATGACGGGTTTCCTTTACGTGTTCCAGTGGCGTGAGTTCATCTATGAGATTTACGAAGAATTGTGCGGAGCCCGTCTAACAACAAACATCGGTCGCATCGGTGGACTTGAACGCGATTTTTCGGACACAGCCTGGAAAAAAATCCGCCAACTTCTGACTGAGTTTCCGGCCGGACTCAAGGAATTCGAAAAACTGCTGGTGCGTAACCGGATTTTCATGGACCGCACCATTGCCTGTGGGCCTATCAGCGGCGAACGTGCCTTGCAGTATGGTTTCACCGGCCCCAACCTGCGTGCAGCCGGTATCGACTACGATGTGCGTGTCATGAATCCATACAGCAGCTATGATGAATTCGATTTCATCATACCCGTAGGCACTAACGGCGACACCTATGACCGTTTTATGGTCCGTCAACATGAAATGTGGGAGAGCCTTTCCATTATCCGTCAGGCCCTCGAGAAACTCGATCGGTTGTCGGACAAGACCACCTTCCATGCCGATGTGCCTGAATTCTACCTGCCTCCTAAGGAAGAAGTGTATAACTCCATGGAAGGATTGATCTGGCACTTCAAGATCGTGATGGGCGAAACGTCCATTCCCGCCGGGGAGGTTTACCATTGCGTAGAAGGTGGTAACGGAGAGCTCGGCTTCTACCTTATCAGCGATGGCGGTCGTACCCCCTACAGGTTGCACTTCCGTCGTCCTTGTTTCATCTATTACCAGGCTTATCCCGAAATGATCAAAGGCGCCATGCTCAGCGATGCCATCCTGACCATGAGCTCCATGAACGTGATTGCCGGCGAACTTGATGCCTGAACCCAACGCACCATGAGTACACACGATTCCATCCGATTCAGCGACGAGGCACTCGGGCTCATTCGGAAAATAAAGACACGATATCCTGAGGGGAAACAGAAATCAGCGCTCCTGCCGGTACTGCACATTGCACAGGCGGAGGCAGGCGGATGGCTGAGCCCGGAAGTCATGGATTATGTGGCTTCGCTCCTCGACATCCAGTCCATCGAAGTGTATGAGGTTGCCTCTTTTTACACCATGTTCAACCTGAAGCCTGTCGGGAAATGCGTCATCGAGGTGTGCCGTACAGGACCTTGCTGGCTGATGGGTGCCGAAGACATTGTGCGTTACATGGAGCGCAAATTGGGCATCCGTGAAGGTGAAACCACAAGCGATGGCATGTTCACCCTGAAAGCGGTCGAATGCCTTGCGTCCTGTGGTACGGCACCCATGATGCAAATCGGTGAAACGTATCACGAGAACCTGACTCCAGAAAAAGTCGATCAGATTTTGGATCACTGCCGCACTACGGTACATCAACCGGTTTCGCATTGGAGCCGTGAACACATCAAGTCCTGATGCACATGGGAAAGAAACTATTGACACAACATATCGACGTTCCCGGAATCCGTTCGCTCGATGTTTACCGCTCAAACGGCGGTTATGATACCTTGCGTAAGGCCTTGGGCATGAAACCCGACGACATCGTTGAGGAGGTGAAGAAATCAGGCCTGCGTGGACGCGGTGGTGCAGGTTTTCCGACCGGAATGAAGTGGAGTTTTCTGGCCAAACCCGAAGGCGTGCCACGTCACCTGGTTTGCAATGCCGATGAGAGCGAGCCCGGCACATTCAAGGACCGGTATATGATGGAGCGTTTGCCGCATCTCCTCATCGAGGGCATGGCCATCGGAAGTTTTGCGTTGGGATGCAATACCTCTTACATCTATATCCGTGGTGAGTTGATGTATGTGTTCCACATCCTTCAGCGTGCCATCGACGAAGCCTATGCTGCAGGATTTCTGGGAAAGAACGTGTTGGGTTCCGGATGGGATTTCGATTTGCATGTGCATTGCGGTGGAGGCGCTTACATCTGTGGAGAAGAAACCGCATTGATCGAGTCGCTCGAGGGTAAACGGGGTAATCCGCGCATCAAACCGCCCTTCCCTGCGGTGAAGGGTGTTTGGGATCGCCCGACTGTCGTAAACAATGTGGAATCCATCATGGCAGTCGTACCTATCATTCGCGATGGTGGCGATGCTTACGCGTCCATCGGTGTGGGCAAGAGCACAGGTACCAAGTTGATTTCGGCTTGCGGACACATCAACAAACCGGGAGTCTATGAAATCGAGTTAGGCGTACCCGTTGAAGAGTTCATTTATTCCGACGCGTATTGCGGAGGTATCCGAAATGGAAAGCAGCTCAAGGCCGTTGTTGCCGGCGGCTCTTCCGTTCCTGTACTTCCGGCCGATCTCATTTTAAAGACCAGCAACGGTGAGCCTCGCCTCATGACCTATGAATCCCTTGCTGATGGCGGCTTCGCTTCCGGTACCATGCTGGGATCCGGCGGATTCATTGTGATGGACGAGGATACCAGCATCGTGAAGAACCTTTGGACATTCACGCGTTTCTATCATCACGAAAGTTGCGGACAATGCAGCCCATGCCGCGAAGGAACCGGTTGGATGGAGAAGATACTGCACAAGATCCTCGATGGACATGGCACACTGGAGGATGTGGACCTGCTTTGGGACATTCAATCCAAGATTGAAGGAAAAACCATTTGTCCGCTCGGTGATGCTGCTGCCTGGCCCGTTGCCTCCGCTATCCGTCATTTCCGTTCCGAATTCGAGGAATATGTAAAGCGTCCTGCATCCATTCCTCGGGATCACCACTATTACCGTATCAATAACCTTAGTCCCGTCAACGCCTAAGCCAAGCGCCATGCCGAAAGTCACCATCGACGGACACAGCATCGAAGTACCCGAGGGTACCACCATTCTCCAGGCCGCACGTATGATCGGCGGAGAGGTAACGCCACCGGCTATGTGCTATTACTCCAAGCTCAAAACGAGCGGTGGGTATTGCCGTACCTGCATCGTCAAAGTCACCAAGGGTTCAGAAAAGGACCCGCGTCCCATGCCCAAGCCCGTGGCCAGCTGCCGCACCACCGTCATGGACGGAATGGAGGTGCAGAACAACACGGCTCCCGATTTGCTGGAGGCCCGCAAGGGAGTGGTCGAGTTTCTCCTCATCAATCACCCGCTCGATTGTCCGGTGTGTGACCAGGCGGGTGAATGCCATTTGCAGGATCTCAGTTATGAGCATGGCATGGCAGCCTCCCGCTACGATTTCAAGCGCCGCGAATTCGCTCCTACCGACATCGGTGATACCATCAAGCTTCACATGAACCGTTGCATCCTTTGCTACAGGTGCGTGAAGGTGGCCGATCAACTTTGCGATGGACGGGTACACGGTGTAATCAATCGTGGAGATGTGGCTGAAATCAGTACGTATATCGAGAAGGCCATCGATAAGGACTTCAGCGGTAACATGATCGATGTATGTCCTGTAGGTGCACTTACCGACCGCACATTCCGGTTCAAGAGCCGCGTATGGTTTACAAAGCCGTTGAATGCCCACCGTTCCTGCGACACGTGTTGCGGCCGTACGGTGTTATACATGAGCGGAAATGAAATCCTCCGTGTGTCCGCCCGTAAGGATACCTGGGGTGAAGTGGAGGATACACCCGAAGGCAAGCCGGGCTGGATTTGCAATACCTGCCGCTTCGACAAGAAACAGGTTGGCGATTGGACACTGGAGGGACCCCGCCAAATCGATCGTCACTCCGTCATCTCCCAAAACCAATATTACGGCAAGAAGAACCTGCGGATTGATGTGTCGAACCAGAAGCAAATTGAAGAAAAAGCGCACAACTCCTGAACCTGAATAGAAGCCGACATGGAATTCATACTCGTAAAATTCGCACTGGTGGTGCTTGTG
>JBJTJB010000006.1:0-2614 GCA_046095245.1 Bacteroidota bacterium
CGCATCCCCGAGGCCATCGCAGCCATCGCCAGTTCAGGCCGCCTGGGCGATAAAACCAAGGGTGGATTTTACAAAAAGACCAAATCGGAGTCCGGCAAGACCGAAATCCAGGCCCTCAACCTACAAACCGGCGAATACCAGGCGTCGAAAAAGGTCAAGTTCGACACCCTCGAACAGACCAAGTCCATAGATGACCTTCGGCAGCGCCTGCCGGTTCTCGTTTCGGGAAAGGACAAGGCCGGTGCTTTTTATCGCGATACGTTCTACAGACTTTTTCAATACGTATCGCACCGCATTCCTGAAATTGCAGACCAGCCCTACCGCATCGACCAGGCCATGCAAGCCGGCTTCGGCTGGGAACTCGGTCCCTTCGAATCCTGGGATGCCCTGGGAGTTCAAGCCACGGTTACGGCCATGGAGCAAGCCGGACTCCCGCCTGCAGCGTGGGTGTACGAAATGCTTTCCTCGGGCGTGGGTTCCTTCTACGCTTATTCGGGAGGCAAACTCACCTGCTTCGACCCCAATACCGGCAAACAGAACCCCCTAGAAGGCCGCGAACACATGCTTTCACTGGTTCCGCTCCGTCGAGAAGCCACCATATGGAAAAACAGCGGAACCGAATTGATCGACCTGGGCGATGGCGTCTTGTGCTGCTCCTTCAAAACGAAAATGAACACCATTGGCGGGGAGGTCGTTGAAGGGCTGAACAAAGCCCTCGACCTGGCCTCAGAAAATTTTCGTGGCCTTGTGATAGGCAACGAATCGGCCAACTTCAGCGCGGGTGCAAACCTTGGTTTGGTGTTCATGTTCGCCGTGGAACAGGAATGGGACGAGATCGACCTGGCGGTTCGCATGTTTCAAAAAATCAACATGCGGGTACGGTACAGTCCGGTCCCCGTGGTGGTTGCACCCTTCGGCCTGAGTCTGGGTGGAGGCTGCGAAATGCTGATGCATGCCGATGCGGTTCAAGCCCACGCGGAACTATATACCGGACTCGTTGAATTCGGAGTGGGCCTCATTCCTGGCGGTGGGGGCACCAAGGAGTTTGCCTTACGGCTATCGGATGAACTGCGCGATGGAGACATTGCCCTCAACCGCCTGCGCGAACGCTTCCTGACCATCGGACAGGCCAAGGTCAGCACCTCTGCCGATGAAGCCTTCGACCTCGGTTTCCTGCAAGCAGGCAAAGACCACATCAGCATGAACCGCGACCGACTGCTATCCGATGCGAAGCAACGGGTCATCACACTGGCCGAAGAAGGCTATGTGCAGCCGCTGCCCCGAAAGGACATTCTTGTTCAGGGAAAGTCAGGCATAGGAGTCATTTGGGGCGGAGCTGCAAACATGCGCGCGGCCAACTTCATTTCGGACCACGACGAGCTGATCAGCCGTAAACTCGCCCATATATTGTGCGGAGGGGAACTAAGTAGTCCCACCCTGGTTTCCGAAAACTACCTGCTCGACCTCGAACGCGAAGCCTTCCTGTCGCTGTGCGGAGAGAAAAAGACCCTCGAGCGCATACAGTCCATCCTTACGACCGGCAAAGTTCTACGCAATTGATTTTTTATCTATCTTAGCCTCAGAATCCATCCGTATGAAATCCTGGTGTAAACTGCTCCTGATCCTGCTGGCCGCGCCGCTTTTTTTACACGCCCAGACGGAAGAAAAGCCCAAGTACGCTCCCGGTGGTGAGAAACACCGCAACAAGACCGATGAACTCGGCCAGAAGCAAGGCGTTTGGCGCACCTACAATTCGCTGGGAGATCTTATTAACGAAGTTGAGTACGTAAACAACAAACGCCATGGTATGAGCCGCAGGTTTTACCCCTACGGAAAAATCATGGAAGAACAGGAATACCAGAACGGAATCAAAGATGGCGTTTACAAGCGCTACTACTATTCCGGAACGGTCAAGATGGAAGGCGAATATTCGGCCAACAAGAAAGAGGGTCGTTGGGTGAAGTATTTTGAGGACGGTGAAGTTAACAGTGAGGGCGGCTATAAGAACAACAAACGCGATGGGGAATGGAGAACCTTCAACCGCAAAGGGCAACTCA
The DNA here is from genome assembly GCA_046095245.1 of Bacteroidota bacterium. GTDB lineage: Bacteria > Bacteroidota > Bacteroidia > AKYH767-A > OLB10 > JAJTFW01. The sequence goes on from JBJTJB010000006.1 coordinate 2,058, forward strand.
TCAGTGCCGTAACATATAAAGATGGCATCGATACCAAGGCGGCAGCCGAGGAAGCCAAGAAAGCGTCGGATGCCAAGAAGGCCGCGGATGCCAAGAAGAACGCCGGTAAAAAAGGTGCTCCTGCAGATTCCCTGAAGACTCCTGCTCCGCCAGCCCCCAGCCCTGCACCGGCTCCTGCGGACAAAAAATAAGCGTGTGAATAACTGATCCGCATTGCGGACAGAATGTAAACGGGAGCCCACGGCTCCCGTTTACATTTGCAGTAAAGCCCCATTGCATGGTACAGGACGCCTACATCGTAACCGGTTTCAGAAGTGCCGTCGGCAAAGCTCCGCGCGGAATGTTCAGGACAACGCGTCCGGACGACCTTGGCGCGTAACTCCTGCGACACCTCACCGACAGTCTGCCCGATTTTGACAAGACCTGCATTGAAGATGTGATTGTAGGAAATGCAACACCCGAAGCCGAGCAGGGCCTCAATATGGGGCGGATGATTTCGCTGATGGGCCTCGACACCTGGAAGGTGCCAGGTATGACGGTGAACCGCTACTGCGCAT
>JBJTJB010000007.1:0-4655 GCA_046095245.1 Bacteroidota bacterium
CAGTTGGGAAATATTATTGGCGGGATCTTGCACAGAAGCAAAAAGATAAAAACTGTTCGATGAAAATTCAAACGATGACAAATGGTTACCGATGTTCGTCAGATTGGATAATACACCCGTGGTGATGTCGAAATCGAAAACACCTGCTGCGCATACGACCTTATTACAGCATGGCACACCGGGGATTTGAGCATTCGGAGAAGCTTTTATAGGTCCGGCGGTGAAGCAAGGATAAACTGCAGCAAGCACTACTCCTGCAGGGGTGACGCTGTACACTGCGATTCCTGTTGTATCATGGTTAGCAAGGATCCAGTAATCGCTCTCATTGGAATGACGAATTGCGCAGACCCCCTCTAAAGAATAATCATACAATTGCACATCGGCATCGGTAACTCCTCCTAAGCCATTATTGAGACTGATGTCCACTTTGAAGTAGCGTAATCCTCTGCCATTGGGCTCTGCAGCAAGTACGGCAGGTGTGGCATCAGTGTAGTGTTCGACTTCATCTACTGTAAAGATGTAATATACACTTGGCTCATTTGGGGCGGGAATGATAACTGATGACTGCGCAGCACTGAAGCCACCACCTTCAACACCCTGCATGTCATACATCACGGCGTTTGTCCTGTCCCAGATATGGCCGGGATCCTGACCGGAAGCGGGAATACGTCCACCGCCATTCGTATAGAAAAGCAGATTGCCTTGAGCATCACATACTGAAGCACATCCCTCAAAAGTGCTTATCGAACTTCCCGGGACCTGTATAGCCGTGCCGGAGTTGAAGTCCAGAGATTGTCCGTTGCCGAAATGCCAAACATTCGCTTCTTTCTGAGCGAGTGCTGCCCCGGGTAAAAGGCACAAAAGGAATAGTTTTATGAAGTGTTTCAAAACGAAGAATAAACTCCTGTTGATTTTTTCATCTTGTCAATGTGACATTGCCTGATTTCCTTATTTCCTTTCCATCCAACTGCCTGACGAACAACCGGTAGGCATAGACTCCCGTCATCACCTCTTTGCCGTCTTTACGACCGTCCCAACATCCTTGCGGATCATTCGTCTGGAAAATCAGTTGCCCCCATCGGTCGTAGATGGCGAAATCGATTTCGAGAATACACTTTCCAAAAACACAAACCTGCTCATTGGCTTCGGGGCCGGTACCGTTCGGAGAAAAAATGCTTGGCACGAACACCTCGTTGCAATCCAAGTCAACACGGACCGTCACGGTCTCCTGTGCAGTGCAACCGTTCTGGTCGGTGCCTGTCACGGTGTACGTGGTGGTGAATGCAGGAGCAGCTTGCGGCGATTCGCAGTTCGCACAACTCAAGCCCGACGCAGGGGACCACTGGTAGGATAATGCCCCACTGGCTGTCAGCTGTATCGTGTCGCCCTCGACAATCGTAGCAGATGCAGGACTCACGATCAGTATCGGTGCAGGTATATCCGGAACAATCAACTGCAAATCCGTACTGCATCCATTCTGGTCTGTCACTGTCACCGTATAGATTCCACCGCTTAATCCTGATTGAAAATTCGCAGCTGCTCCATTCGACCAGGCGTACACAAAAGGACCAACACCGCCAAGAGCTGCTACAGATGCCGTTCCGACTCCGGACCCGCATGTATCCGGCGAAGTGACTGCCTGAAGTGTAGGAGAATCAGAAATCGTGAGGTCGAGCGTAACGGTACTGTCGCAGCCGTTCACAGTAAGAAAAGTGGTATCGTAACTGCCACTTTGTGTATAGACCGATCCCCACGGTGCCGTGTATGAATCACAGGCGGAGGCAGTGACGACAGAAGGTGTTGCATTACCGAAAATCACCAGATTGAGTGTTACCACGCTGTCGCAACCTGACGATGTGGTCAGTGTATCGCTGTAGGTACCGCTCTGTGTGTAGGTAGTACCCCACGGTGCAGTGTAACTACTACAGGCACTGGCCGTGATGGGAGACGTAATAATCGTTCCGGTAATCGTGAGGTTGACACTCACAATGCTGTCGCAGCCGCTCACTGTCGTTAGGGTATCGCTATACGTTCCGCTCTGTGTGTAGGTAGTGCCCCAGGGCGCAGTGTAGGAACTGCAGGCAGTGGCAGAGAGCGGAGGTGTTAGGATGGCCCCTGTAATGGTGAGATTGACGCTTACGATACTGTCGCAGCCGCCGATTGTTGTCAGGGTATCGGTATAGGTGCCGCTTTGGGTATAGGTAGTTCCCCAGGGTGCTGTGTAATCGGTGCAAGAACTGATGTTCAATGGTGGGGCTATCACAGTATTGTTTACGGTAAGCAGGATGCTGATGAGACTGTCACATCCGGCTGCATTGGGGATGGTGATTATGTAAAGTCCACCGATTGTCAAAAGTGCGCCATTCGGTGCAAGATAACTGCCGCATGCCGTAATCAAAAATCCTGATGAGCTGGGTGTACAGGAAACACTGTCATAACAGATATAAACCAAACCATCCCCACCGTTGGTATTATTAACTCCGGTGGCAGTGCCAGGGAAGCTGCTCAAAACCGGATCAGTTGGATTGGCAGGTGGACCGGCAAATGCTGCTGTTTGAGTACTGCCGGTTACTCCCGGGCAAGTTGTACATATATAGCCACTGCCTCCTCCGCCGGTACTACCTACGCCGAAGCATCCATCATGGCTGCCACCGCCTCCACCGCCATAATATCCATCTCCGCCACCGCCCCCACCGGTTCTGTCGTTGAGTGTTCCACCGATGTCAGAGGCGCCGTCTCCCCCTTGTAAAAAAGAGCCGGCAACTCCTGAAACCGGATGTGGACAAATGGTGTTGGAGGATGGAGCGCCACCTGCAGTTTGCGTACCGCCGAAACCGAATACATTAAATGGATTGGTTGCCGTGGTGAATTCAGCAATGAGTCCACCTCCACCTCCGCCGTTGCGGCTTAAGGATGCGCCACCACCTGCGCCGGCAATCGCGTAAATAACACCACCGATATCGATCTGACTTCTGCCACCGCCGCCACCGGCTCCGCCCACATCCCCGACTATCACTTCATTTCGATTTCCGACACCTCCGGCTCCGCCATTGGGCCAGGCTCCCACGCCTCCCGTATTCTGCACGGCAGCGCCACCGCCACCTCCAACATAAATATCGAGCACCTGACCGGGCGTAACAGCAATCGTAGCCTGGGTGAATCCACCACCACCACCGGCACAGTTACTCTGGTCTGGTCCTCCACCGCCGGCACCGCCCCACATCTTTACCCGTATTGTATCCACGCCCGGTGGAATGGTCCACTGTTGTGGAGCCCCCGTGTATTGGAAACTAAGGCAGGTCTCCTGTGACGTTCCACAGGCAATGACCGTGAGGGTGTCGAAGACGGTATCCGTTTTACATTCTGCATCGTAAACGGCACGCACCACATATTGTCCGGCCGCTGCATAGGTATGGTTGACAGTACTACCGAAGCTAGCCGTCGCGGTATTGGCTGCGCCCGAGGCGGGATCTCCGAAATCCCATGCAATCTGCTGCGGGAAGAGATTGACTCCGGTCAGATTGAACGTAACCGCATTCCCAGTACAGGGCGCAGCGGGAGCACTTGCTATTTGAGGACTGATTACATCTGCATAAATGACTTTCATGGGTAATCCGTAAGAACTTCCTCCCGGTTGGATATTCACGGCCCCGGGAGTGAAGCCGCATGCAGGAGCCGGCAGGTCAGGAGTGGGTATAACGCTCAGACCGCCATCAGCGACATAGATGCGACAGTCTGGTCCCAATTGAAGTGCTGCAGCATATACCGGAGCGACGGTCTGGATGGTGGAAGGTATGTTGGCAGCATTGAGATCGAATTGGAAGAGGCCGCTGAGCAGATTGCTGACATACAAGAAGCGACCGGAAGGGGAAAATTCAACTCCATATACGCTGGAACCGATGGGAACGGGGAGAGTGACAATGTTGGTGATTTGCCCGTTGTTGAGGTTAAAAGAAAGCAAATCGACACTTCCGAACACATTGGCGTTGGCGAGTTGTGAATAAGTACTATTAAATTTCAGATATCCAGCACCGTTACCGGATAAAGTGCCGGCAAAGGAAATGACCGGTGATGCACTTACACCGCTGGAAGACACCTGCCAGGTCATGTATTTGTTACCGCCTATCTCCCTGGCCACGATCCAGTAATCGGTACCATTGGGATGGGCTGCGCATTCCAGTTTTTCGGCCACGTTACTTGCTATCAGGATATTCTTCTGGCCTGCTACAACATCTCCCAGACCTCCGTTAAGCATCATATCGACGAGGTTGAGTCGCAATCCGCCCGTGCCCCCGAACTCATCCACTGTGAATACGTAGTACTGTGTGGTGCTACCCGGACGAGGAACAATGCGTGCTGCGGTAGTGGAGGAGGTAAGTGCGGAGGTGCCGCCCAATAAACCGGTGCCATTGGGCATCGGTAGGTTTGAACTGGTGCAGATGGTGATGCCATTCGTATAGAACAGCAGATTCCCGCTGAAACGGTCTGCTACAGAGGCAGAGCCCTCGCTGGTGATCAGGCTGTTCACATTGATTGATACCGGGGTGCCGGAGTTGAAGTCGACCGCCGCGTTATAGCCAAAGTACCATGTATTGTTCTGCTTCTGAGCGCTGGCCGCAAACGAAAGCATCAACAGACACAAAGACCAGAACCAA
>JBJTJB010000008.1:0-1266 GCA_046095245.1 Bacteroidota bacterium
ACCGAGGCGCCCCAGGTTGATTCCCAAAACCGGCAGTTCACTGTCCTGAACCAATGTTAGGGTATCGAGTATGGTGCCATCACCACCCAGGCTGAGCAAAAAATCAACCCGACCGTGAATTTCGGTACCCGAGTGAAAGGGTGTACACGCGGGTTTTATGCCTGCCCCCCGCAATTGGTGTAGGAGAGGTTGGTGAATGAACACGGCGCATTTCAGCCGCTCCAATTCTGCAAACAACCTGGCAAACAACTCATGGTGTTCGTTGGATACTTGGCGGGCGTAAACGGCCACTTTCATGGACCCGAAGGTACGAATTGCCACTGGCTATGTTCAGAAGGGGGCGCCAAAGCGTAGAAATAGTCCGCGTTCGCCCTGCTTGTTTACAGCCGCTTCAAATCGCATCACGACATCATAGTATGAAATCAGGTCGAGGCTGATTCCGGTCCCGTACTGCCAACTGTTGCTTAATGGGTTTTGGGTGCCTGCCAAAGGGTCCTCGACTTTTCCTGCATCAAAAAAACCTGTGATGTGAATCGTGATGGGGATTTTTTTGAATTTATCGCTGTTCAGGTAGGGTAACTGATAAACCCGCCTCTTCAGCAGGTTGTATCGTAGCGCACTTCTGAGCAGGAGGAAATTCTGGCCATTGATCACATACAGGTCATACCCTCTGATGTAATCACCGCCGTAACCCAAGGCTTTCCTGTTCGTGAACGGCGATGACTCCTGTTGGGTCAACCGCCCTTTGACCGCTGCTGCACCATACCATCTGCTCGCCAGCTGGCCGTACACGCGGATTCCGGAGCTGATCAGCAACAAGTTCGGTTCGTTTTTCATCAACCCGATACCAGTCTTGTTCACTTCAATTTCAAAAACCCGTCCCGCAAGCGCGTAGGGTTGATAGTCGCGGTTGTCGAACCGATAATTCCAGGTGATTCCGACATACTCCTGTCGATTTTCATTCTTCCACAGGTAGGTTGGATTGAGGCGTATGACCGTATCGTTCACATCGGTTCGTCGGTAATCGACAGTGGTGGTAAAATACTGATACAGCCCTTTTCTCCGAACCAGGCGCACAAATGCTGTGCGTTCGGTCCGGGCTGGTGTGTCGTCCAGCCTGATAAAATCCAGTTTGTTTCCGGTGGTGTTGTAGGATGTTTCCGCCTGCCTTGAAAAGGCAAAACCGACAGTCAGTCCCAGGTCCATGCGCTTATTGATGAATGGGCGGGAGTAGGCAAGCCCGAAGCGGTTCGTATAGCCGAAAAT
>JBJTJB010000009.1:0-1815 GCA_046095245.1 Bacteroidota bacterium
ATATTGGCCAATACGACTACGATAGGGGAGATATTGCCTTCCTACGCCCGATCCATGTTTTTCCGGGTTACCGTTCGCGACAACCGGGTTGGTGGTGGAGGAGTCATGCACATCGATGACACGGTCAAAGTGACGGTGATCAATACGACAACCCCCTTCCGGGTCACTGCTCCTAACACTGCAGTGACTTGGTTTTCGGGCTCAACAGCCACGGTCACTTGGGATGTATCATCAACCAATCTGAGTCCCATCAATTGTGCGAATGTGGCCATCGAACTTTCTACGAACGGCGGAACTACCTTCCCGATTACCTTGTTGGCGACAACCCCCAACGACGGATCGGAATCGATTACTGTGCCTGCCAATCTCACAACCCAGGCCCGTGTCAGGATACGCGCAGTAGGTAATATCTTTTTCGATATTTCGAATGCGAACTTCACCATCCAGTCAGGTTCCGGAGTACTTACCGTACTCAATACAGATGCACTGTCAAGTGCCAACTTGTGTGCTGGTCAGGCTGTGAACGTGGGCTTCAGCGGCGATGGCAATGCCAACAGCGGGAACACCTATACTGCACAGCTGTCTTCTTCAACCGGTAGTTTCACTTCGCCGGTCACGATCGGTACCTTGAGTTCTACGGCCTCTTCAGGAACGATTCCATGTACGATTCCAGCCGGCACTGCTCAGGGTACCGCCTACCGGATCCGGGTGATTGCCTCAAATCCTTCCGTTACCGGTAGCAACAACGGAACCAACCTCAGCATTTTTCAATCACTGGGAACCACGGGTGCGATTTCGGGCCCCACTTCTGTATGTCAGGGTCAAACCGGCCTGGTGTATTCTGTGCCAACAGTAAGTAACGCCACCACCTACGCATGGACATTACCCACAGGGTTCAGTATCACCTCCGGTTCAGGTACAAATTCAATAACGGTGACTACATCTGCCTCGGCCGTTTCCGGTTCTATAGCGGTCACACCTTCAAATCCCTGTAGTACGGGTACTGCATCAGCAGCCTATTCGGTAACAGTCAATCCGCTGCCTGGCGCTGCCGGAGTAATCACTGGACCTGCCAATCCCTGTCCCGGAAGTTCCGGCAATGTATTCAGTGTCGCATCGATTACCTATGCCACTTCTTAAACGTGTACATTACCTTCTTGAGCAAGTATCACCTCCTGGAGTGGAACGAATTCTGTAACGGTCACACTCGGATCCTCAAGCGGAACAATAAGTGTGGCGGGTAGCAATTCTTGCGGTTCAGGGACTGCCTCCAATCTTTCTGTGCTTGTGCAGTCTGCTCCGCTCGTTCCCGTTATCTCTGTTTCGCCTGCGGCCAGCGCATGCGTTCCGGATTCGATCACACTAACGGTCCCAGCCCAGGCCGGTGCCAGTTTTCAATGGAGGCGCAATGGAGTCGACATTGCCGGTGCTACAGGTACCAGTTACAAAGCCTGGCAAGCGGGTAGTTATGATGTTGTGGCCACATTCACGAGCGTTGGTGCTCAATCCTTCTCAAGTACGACCTCAGCAGCTCTTCCGGATAATTCGTGCACAGGAGCTTCAACATCTGTAGTGGTTAGCGGATACAACAATGCCATACGGTCTTCTGGTATATATGTCCGAATCAACAGTCTGACGCACACGTATGTTGGCGATTTGGATTTGTTTCTTGAGACTCCTGCCGGAGTGAAACTCGGATTGAGCGATCAAACCGGAAATGCGAACAACAGTGGGGATAACTTTACAAATACGGTTTTTGCTGACTCAGGTACGGCTATTTTGCCAACCACCGGTGCACCATATACAGCCTTGTAC
>JBJTJB010000010.1:0-2097 GCA_046095245.1 Bacteroidota bacterium
CTCCAGTACACAGCCACATCCTGGGACATGAGTGGTGCAGGCCAGGATTTGTTTTTTCTTTCGAACGGACACATCTCTCCACTTTGGTATAGTGTACTTGCGAGCACAGGACACTTTCCCGTTGCGGAGCTGGGTACCTTCAGAAAACTTGACTCCAGACTGCAGGGTCACCCTGCAACGCATGAAGGACTACCCGGCGTGCGCGTTGCCTCAGGCTCGCTCGGTCAGGGACTATCCGTAGCCGTGGGTGCCGCATTGGCTAAAAAACTGAACAATGACGAGCGTCTTGTTTTCGTTCTTATGGGTGATGGAGAAATCCAGGAAGGACAGGTTTGGGAAGCAGCGATGCTGGCTGCCGCAAAAGGGGTCGACAACATCATTGCCACGATCGACCTGAACGGGCAGCAGATTGATGGCGCAACGAGGGATGTGTTGCCGATGGGTGATGTGAAGGCGAAATGGGAGTCGTTCGGTTGGGATGTTATAGAGATGAATGGCAACGAAATTGAGCACGTGAGGGCAAGCTTGTTGAAAGCAAAGACCATGACCGGATTGGGTAAACCTGTTATGATTCTGATGGAAACCGTTATGGGACATGGGGTCGATTTCATGATGCATACCCACAAGTGGCATGGGGTTGCACCCAACAACGAACAGTTAACGGCAGCGCTGGAACAAAACGCCTGCACACTCGGCGACTACTGAGCATGTTCAAATTCAAATCATATACAGGCTTAAAAACGGCTTCTCTGGCCGTGATAATGGTGATTTGCTTTTCGCTGAGCGGAATAGCTCAAACCCAGGGACAAATCACCCGGATCCTATTCCTGTTTGATGCCTCACAGAGCATGTATGCGCGATGGGAGAGTGATACCAAGTTCGAAGTCGCAAAAAAGATGCTGTCCGAAATGGTCGACAGCCTGCAAGGTGTAGAGAACCTTGAACTGGCCTTACGTGTGTATGGCCATACCAAGCGCTACCCACCTCAGGATTGTGACGACACACGGCTTGAAGTGCCTTTCGGAAAACTGAACGGGCCCAAAATCAAATCAAAACTGGGCGACATAAAGCCGTCGGGTACGACGCCCATTGCGAGGGCCCTGGAAGAATGCGGCAACGATTTCCCGAAAGAAAAAGGACGGCACATCATCATCCTCATTACCGATGGCATTGAGGAATGCAACGGCGACCCTTGCGCGGTTTCTGCTTTGCTGCAGAGAAGAAATGTGGTACTCAAGCCCTTTGTGATCGGGCTTGGCCTTGGCAAAGATTTCATCCGCTCCTTCGATTGCGTCGGTAATTACTTCGATGCCACAGATGAGACCCAGTTCCGTACAGCGTTCAACATCGTAATCACACAGGCGCTGAACAACACCACCATGCAAGTCAACCTGATTGACTTTAATGGTAAACCAAGCGAGTCGAATGTCGGAATGACCTTTTACGACCACCATACCGGAGAAATACGATACAACTTCATCCACACCATGACGGCTCGCGGCGTTCCCGACACCTTGCCTGTCGATCCGCTGGGGCGCTACCGCCTGACTGTACACACCCTTCCGTCTGTGAGCCGTGACAGCATCACTCTTATACCGGGAAAACACAATGTCATAGCGGTTGATGCACCGCAAGGTGATTTGCAGCTCAAAGTAGAAGGGTCGAACGAATACAGGAAACTGAAGGCTATCGTACGCAAACGTGGAGAAAAAACTACTCTGAACGTCCAGGACTTTGATGAAACCGCACGTTACCTTGTGGGCGATTACGACCTTGAAATCCTCACCACACCTCGAACGTATATCGACAACGTATCCATCGACCAAAGTAAAACCACTACGGTTCAGATTCCCACACCCGGAATGGTCACATTCATTTGCAACGCACCCGGTATCGGTGAAATCCAGATGGAGGAGAAAAACATCCTGCGCAAGGTTCACCGCATGGGCATCACATCCACAAAAGAGAGTATTCTGCTGCAACCTGGATCATACAGATTGGTTTTTCGTCCGAAAAATTCACAGTCCAGTATTTACACCATCGAAAAAACGTTTCGCGTTGCGCCGGGTATCGGCATTAGCGTGAACATCAACTAAA
>JBJTJB010000011.1:0-1264 GCA_046095245.1 Bacteroidota bacterium
ACTTTGGCTCTGGCAATATTTTCACCCCGGGTGATGCCTGTGATGTGCTGGTTGTGATGAATGCAGCAGCCTTGAAAGCCAACCTGCGCAACCTCCAAAAAGGCGGTACCATCATTGCTAACACCGATGGTTTTGACCCCAAGAACCTCAGGCTGGCCAATTACCCCGATGGTGTGAACCCGCTTCACGACGGTTCCCTGGAAGGTTTCCGTGTCATCACCATGGACGTGACCAAGATGACCCGTGCTGCCTTGAGCGATAGCGGGCTTGGCGTGAAGGAAATCGACCGAGCCAAAAACATGTTCGTCCTTGGTTTCCTGTACTGGATGTACAACCGCGACATGGCGCATACGGAAAAGTTCCTCCTGGAGAAATTCTCCAAGAAGCCGGAAATTCTGGAAGCCAACTTGAAGGTCCTGAAGGCTGGCTACAATTTCGGCGACACCAGCGAAACCGTGGGTGTCCGTTACCAGGTACTTCCTGCTCCCATGCCTGCAGGTACCTACCGAAACATCATGGGAAATCAAGCTACGGCCATCGGTCTGGTAGCCGCATCCCAAAAATGCGGGTTGGATCTTTTTCTAGGCTCCTACCCCATCACACCTGCATCGGATATCCTGCACGAATTATCGAAATACAAGAATTTCGGTGTTCACACATACCAGGCTGAGGACGAGATTGCCGCAATCTGTGCGGTGATTGGTGCCGCATTCGGTGGAAAGCTGGCCATCACCACCTCCTCCGGACACGGTATAGCGCTGAAGGGAGAGGCAATGGGTTTAGGCATCATGCTCGAACTCCCGATGGTCATCATCAACGTTCAGCGGGGAGGCCCTTCAACCGGATTACCTACCAAAACCGAACAGAGCGATTTGTTCCAGGCCATGTACGGCCGAAATGGTGAGGCCCCCATGCCCGTGATCGCTGCCAAATCGCCTGCCGATTGTTTCGATACCGTGTATGAAGCCTGCCGGATTGCAGTTGAATACATGACCCCTGTGATGTTCCTCAGTGACGGATACATCGCCAATGGTTCTGAGCCCTGGCGCTTCCCTCAGTCGGGAGATCTGACATCCTTCAAAGGCAACTTCATCACCGAAAGTAACGGGGATAAATACCTACCATATAAGCGCGACGAGAAGCTCTCACGCCCCTGGGCGATTCCCGGTACAAAGGGGCTCGAACACCGCATTGGAGGTCTGGAAAAGCAACATGAAACCGGTAACATCAGCTACGATCCCGAAAACCATGAATTCATGGTTCG
>JBJTJB010000012.1:0-1021 GCA_046095245.1 Bacteroidota bacterium
GTTCAGGCTGGTGGTTTCACTCATCTCCATCGGCGAGGGCACTGACCCTGAGGGCATGCGTCTCATTGAACGGTACGTGGAGGACTTCGGGAAACTGTCGGGAAAACCACTCTCCTACGTGCTGATTCCCTGGGGTCGGGAAGGGGAGGTGGATTGCTGCTTTGCCCTGAACGAACTGACCCCCGCCCTTCAAGTCCAATTCATTGAGGGATTGAATGAGCGTGCCAAGGGGCGTAATCTGCTGCAAATCAACGAGAATGCCCGTAACCGCTTCCGGTAAGGCATTAAATTTATTTTAACAAGCAGGGCAAGACGCTTACCTTTGCGCCAGCCCAGGACATCATGAACGAATACTGATTGAAAAAGCCCAAGTACTCAGTCTCTGACCTTGGTCTGACACACGTTTCCAATGCCTTCTGGAACCTGACCGGTTCCGAGCTGGTCGAGGAAGCAATCATACAAGGCATGGGTGAACTGACTGACACCGGAGCTCTGGCCATCGATACCGGCGAGTTCACCGGCCGATCCCCCAAAGACAAGTTTTGCGTGAAAGACGCAGAAACCGAAGGTTCCGTATGGTGGGGCGACATCAATATTCCCTTTGACACGGCTCGTTTCGACAGTCTCTATACCCGCATGCAGGCCTATCTCACTGGCCGTGATGTGTATGTGCGCGATGCCTACGCCTGCGCCGATGACCGCTTCCGCCTCAATGTGCGAGTGGTTACAGAGTATCCCTGGCAGAATCTGTTCGTCAACAACCTGTTTTTACGCCCTTCGCGAGAGGAAATCGAAACCATGACTCCCGATTGGGTCATTGTAAATGCGCCGGGCTTTTACGCTGATCCAGCCATCGATGGCACACGTCAGCACAACTTTGCCGTCATCAATTTCACCAAGCGGATGATCCTTATTGGCGGAACCGGTTACACCGGTGAGATCAAAAAGGGCATCTTCACGGTTCTCAATTATGTATTACCACAACACCGTGGCGTGTTGAGCATGCACTGCTCGGCCAACA
>JBJTJB010000013.1:0-2367 GCA_046095245.1 Bacteroidota bacterium
GATTTGCTGCGCACAGCATCCGATCTGATCGGAGACCAAACCAAGATTTACCTGCGCGATACCTACGATCATACCATACAAGTCATGGACCTGGTGGAGAGTTATAAGGAAATCATCGCCTCGCTCATGGAGATCTACCTCTCGAGTGTCAGTTTTCGTCTTAATCAGGTGATGAAGGTGTTGGCTATCATATCCACTATTTTCATTCCCCTTACGTTCATTGTAGGTGTATACGGAATGAATTTTTCAAGTAACGACCCCTCCACTGGGGCGGATTTGCCCATGAATATGCCCGAGCTTTACTCGCCATACGGGTATGCCGGTGTCATGGTATTCTTGCTGGCGTTGGTCATCGTCCAGCTGTTGATTTTCTGGCGAAAAGGTTGGTTGGATAAGAGTTGATATGGTCTCATCCAAGTTGCTTTTTGCCGATGTGATTTTGCCCTTGCCCTTGCAAGGTTCATTTTCGTATGTGATCCCTTCGCACCTGCAGCACCAAGTCAAAGTTGGTGTACGAGTCGTTGTGCCATTCGGTAAACATAAGATTTACGCTGCCATCGTTCAGGAAATCAAAGCAACCGCTCCAACTGCAGGTCATGCCTTAAAGGAAATTATGGATGTATTGGATCCTGTTCCTGTGCTGGCATCCGGACAACTTGAATTCTGGCGGTGGATGTCCGACTATTACCTCTGCACTACCGGCGAAGTCATGGCAGCCGCCTTGCCAGTAGCCTTGAGGTTGCAAAGTGAAACATCGGTCTGTATCAACCCGGCGTTTGATGGAGATGTTACAGGGCTCAATGAACGCGAGCTGGGAATGCTTGAATTGCTTCAGCAGAAAAGCAGCCTGAGCTTAAAAGAGCTCGCCCGGCTGCTCCAGGTCAGAGAAGCCATACCCTTGGTCCGTAATCTGATTGCACGTGGAGTGGTCGATGTTCATGAGGAAGTCGAGGAACGTGTCAAACCCAGGATGATTGAAGTGGTTTCCCTGTCGGATCTATACTCGGGCGAGGATGAACTCGGGAAATTATTGGATAAACTGGAACGCAAGGCTCCCAGGCAATGCGATCTGGTAATGGCTTTTTTACACTACCGGAACACAGCAGGCGAAGTCTTTGATGGTGTACCTCGGTCGACACTTATGAAAATCCCCGATGCTTCCGCCTCGGCGCTGAATGCCTTGGTAAAAGCCGGTGTGTTCGAGCTGTCAAGGCGTGTTGAAGGACGATTAAAGGCCTATGCTGGTAAGATACAACCGCCGGCCACGCTCAATCCACATCAGATTCAGGCGTTGCATGAAACCGATCTCGCACTTGAGCAAGGGCGCGTAACCTTGTTACATGGTGTCACCTCATCTGGTAAAACCGAATTGTATATCCATTTGATTGCCCGGCAGCTTGAAGCCGGTAAGCAAGTGCTGTATCTGGTTCCTGAAATTGCGCTCACTACCCAGCTCATTCTCCGCCTTCAGCGGCACTTCGGCCCTTCCATGCTGGTTTATCACAGCCGTTTCAACGAGCAGGAGCGTGTGGAGGTATGGAACTCAGCGTTAGCGAATTCGGGTACTGCATGTAAGGAGGGTAAACTGATTGTAGGTGCACGTTCGGCCTTGTTTCTTCCTCTTGCCCGGCTAGGTCTTGTGATTGTTGACGAAGAACACGATCCCAGTTACAAGCAAGTGGATCCTGCCCCTCGGTACAATGCACGTGATTCGGCTATTGTTATTGCACAACGCCAGGATGCACAGGTGTTACTGGGGTCTGCAACACCTTCCATGGAGTCTTATTTCAATGCCTTATCCGGAAAATATGCCCTTGTTACGCTCGATAAGCGCCATGCCGAATTATCCATGCCATCCGTGGAGGTAGTGGATATGAAGGTTGCACGTAAGCGTAAGCAGGTCAGCGGACATTTCTCAGCCGCATTGCTTGATCAACTTCGTACCGTCCTTGATCAGAAGAAGCAGGCCATCGTGTTTCAGAACCGCAGAGGGTTCGCGCCCAGCCTGGAGTGTAATGCATGCGCTTGGTCACCTCGTTGTGTGAACTGCGATGTATCCCTGACTTATCACAAGCGCGACCATGAATTGCGTTGCCATTACTGCGGATATATACTTCATATTCCAACCAATTGTGCCGCCTGTGGTGACCAGGATTTACGGATGCGGGGATTCGGTACGGAACGAATTGAGGAAGATCTGCAACTCATATTTCCGGAGGCCCGTATCGCCCGATTAGATTATGATACAACACGTGGGAAGGAAGGGTTTGCCCGTATCATTTCCACGTTCGAGTCGGGTGAAATCGATTTTCTCGTCGGTACACAAATGGTCACCAAGGGACTCGATTTCGACCGGGTGTCGTTGGT
>JBJTJB010000014.1:0-4606 GCA_046095245.1 Bacteroidota bacterium
GTTGTCCTGCTCATCCTGGTAGGCGATGAATCCTTCCGAGGCCAGGTAGGTCTCGATATAGGTCAGGGGACGCGCAACCAGGCGCTCAAAACTTTTCCTGTATGGTTCAAATGAAACGCCACCGTGCACATAAATGGTCAGGTTAGGCCACAGGTCATGAATGGTGTTCAGGTTGTATTGTGCGATTATTTTTTCGATCAGCAACTGACACCATGCAGGGACCCCGACAAGTATTCCGATATCCCATTGTGGCGCATTGCTCACGATTTCGTCAAGCTTCGTGTTCCAGTCTTTTTCTTTAGCGATCTGCTTGCCCGGTTTGTAAAAATGCTGGAACCAGAACGGGATTTTGCTGGCTGTAATACCGCTTAGGTCGCCCTCGAAATACGATCCCTGTTGATGCAAATGGGTGCTGCCTCCAAGCATCAGGATCCCTTTCGAAAATAGATCGGCAGGCAATCCCTGGTAGCCTCCAAGACTAATAATCTGCCGGATGCTGGTTCGCTGGATGGCCTTCACCATATCGTTGGTGACTGGTATATGCTTGCTGGAGCTTTCGGAAGTGCCGCTGCTGAGAGCAAAGTACTTCACCTTTCCTGGCCAGGTTACATCCACAGCATTGTGCAGGCATTTGTTCCACCAGCTCGCATAAATCCGGTTATAGTCGTGTACCGGGACTGTTGCGCGGAATTTATTGACGAAGTTCCTGCTGGAGAGGATGTTCGTGAACTGGTAAGTCTGACCGAAGAGGGTGTACTGTGATTTCCGGAGCAGTTTCTTCAGTTCTTTGCGTTGATAAAAGGACGGTGTCCGCTCACTCAGACGTATTTTGTGCCGGAGCTCTATGCCCTTTTTGATGATGCTTGCGAGTATCGGCATGGTTCAGTTTCTACGGAAAGCTTAGAGTTCTAATTCCAGACCGAGTTGTTTCCTGAAATCATCCAACCCGGGATGCTTCTCAGCCAGTTTCTGGTATTTTTCCCGATTGGTGTAAGCGCTCTCGGGATCTGTAGCCTGCAATGCAAGCCGGGTACATAATACGATGCTGTAGTTATTCAGCTTTTTCCGGATGGTATCCAGTAAATGAACGGATTCCTCCGTGACCATTTCCTCTTGAGCACGGTTTTGTACCTCAAGGGTGATTTCAGTTCCGGAGAGTTCCGGAGCGGTGTGTGTAAGTGTGGTGTAAAGCTGCAACTTTCCGGCCTGTTTCATGCTGTCCGCATAGGCGTTCCATGCAGCCAACAGTTCTGCGTGGCCGAACGAAGTTGCTGGAAGGTCAGCCGACGGCTTTGCTACGACCGCTTCGGGTGCTGCAGGTTTGTTTAACTGCGTCATAGACCTGGCACGCAGAAAAGGCGTAGCCTGGTTCAGTGATCCGCCGGAAACCGGAGAGGCATGAGCAACAGGTGGTGCTGAATCATGATGAGCCGGCTCCTGAATCGAAGTTTCTTCATGTTCCGGTTTAACATAGGGTTCGGTCTGTGCAGCATGAGGAATGCCCGGGGCCGGAGTTATTGAAGTTGCCGATTCTGTTTTTACCGGCGTTGGACTGGATACAGTTCGCGAGGGTTCCGGGGTGTTTTCAACCGGAGTTTTTTTTTCAACCGGAGATGTCGATGCAGTGGATTGTCCGGTGATGCTGCACAGGCGGAGTAAAGCAAGTTCAACGTGTAGGCGTTGGTTTTTGGCCATCCGGTAGTCGATGTCGCATTGGCTGCACACAGCCAGAAATTTCAAGAGGTGGCCCGTAGCGATAGTACCGGCCTGCTCACGGTATCGTTCTCTGGTGTTCTTACTGACTTCCAGCAGTGGTAGGGTGACCGTATCCTTCGAAACGAGCAAATCCCTGAAATGACTGGCAAGTCCATTGATGACTTGATGTCCATCAAATCCATCAATCAACAAGGTGTTGAAGGTGAGCAATACGGCTGGAATGTCGCCGGCACAAATGGAGTCCGTTACAGAAAAATAGTAATCGTAATCGAGGATGCTCAAGTTGGAGATGACATCCTTGTACCGAATGGTAGTCCCTGCAAAACTGACAATCTGATCGAAAATGGAAAGGGCATCGCGCAAGGCACCATCCGCTTTCTGTGCAATGATGTGGAGTGCCTCTTCTTCGGCATTTACACCTTCCTGGCGTGCCACGTGCGCAAGGTGTCCGGCAATGTCGTCTACTTCGATTCGGTTGAAATCAAAGATCTGACACCTGGAGAGGATGGTGGGAATGATCTTGTGCTTTTCTGTAGTAGCGAGAATGAAAATCGCGTAGGAGGGAGGCTCCTCCAACGTTTTCAGAAAGGCATTGAACGCACTTGTCGATAACATGTGCACCTCATCGATGATGTAACTCTTGTACTCGCCCGCATGTGGTGCATATCGGACTTGCTCAACAAGGCCGCGGATATCGTCAACCGAGTTGTTCGATGCGGCATCCAGCTCATAAATGTTTAGCGATTGCCCGTTGTTAAAAGATAGGCAGGACTCGCAGGTGTTGCAGGCCTCCGTTTCCGGAGTGATATGCCTGCAATTCATTGTTTTTGCAAGGATACGGGCGCATGTGGTTTTTCCTACACCCCGGGGACCACAAAAGAGGAATGCCTGGGCGAGGTGATTTGTGCGTATGGCATTCTTGAGGGTGTTGGTGATATGCGACTGTCCAACTACCGTATCAAAGGTGGCTGGGCGGTATTTTCTGGCACTGACAACGAAGGGATTCATGCTCCAACAAATGTAGCCAATTCCATCCCTTCGATTTTCGATTTATGCCACTGATTATGGATATGCCTGAAACTCAATTTGTGCTGAAAAACAGGTGTTTATAACTTGCTTTGCTTCAAATGATTTAGTTTTCCGCCGTGAGAAGATTACGATCAGTGTTATGGAAAGAGCCTGGCCTTTTCGGCCTGATGGTTTTGGTACATCTGATTCCGATCCTCATACTGAACCCGTTTGTTACCCTCGATGGGCCGGCGCACCTGTACAATGCTGTGCTCAATGATCAGCTGTTGAATGGTGATTACGCGAAGACCACTGAAGTCTTTGTTTTCAATTCTTTTCCTGAGCCGAATTGGATCGGCCATGGATTCATGGTGCTGTTTCTGCAGGTTTTTTCATCATTGTTTGCCGAGAAATTGCTCCAGTTGATAATCGTCCTCGCGACGGCCTGGGGCTTTCGAGTGCTCGTAATGGCCATGGAGCCTGGCCGGCCCCCCTGGATGGCCTGGTTTGTTTTTCCGTTACTGTACAACTTCACATTCCTGTTGGGATTCTATAACTTTTCATTGGGTCTCGCACTTCTATTTATAGGCATTTCCTGGTGGTTGAAGAATGCAGATCGCAGGCTGACGTTTAAACAGTGGATTGTGGTTGGTTCATGGTGCTTACTCCTTTATTTTTCCCACCTGGTTGTGTTTTTCATTGGAATGGGTTTGGCTGGACTCATCACACTATTCAAAAAGCAGGATTTGCGATGGAGGCTTCGGTTCAAAAATGCAGTCGTCCTAGTAATTTGCTCCTTGCCCGCAGTTTTACTCACCCTCGCGTATTTGCTAAAATCGGGCTCCACCGGTTTTAGGGGTGATGTGGTTTATTTACCATTCAATAAATTATGGGAGGATTTGTGCAATTCACGAATGCTGATAGCCTACGAGCCGCAACAGGAGCTTACTTTGACCCGCTTGTACTCCCAATTTTTATTGCTGATGCTCGCACTGGGGGTGATTAAAAGAAGTATTTCACCGGTTTTTATTGTTTTCCTGATGAATGCCTCGGTGGCAACAGTGCTGTATTGTCTCATGCCGGATAGCATGGCCGGTGGTGGGATCCTCAGCGTGCGCTTATTGTTTTGGTTGGTTATTTCTGTTCTTCTACTCTTGGTTGCCCTACGACTGCCTGATTCTTATGCCCGCTCCGGAGCATTGATTTCTGTCGCGTTTTCCGGTCTGATGATGTATGTGCATGCACCCGATCAGGTTTACCTCAGCAGGGATGCACGTCGGTTTATTGATGCAGCCAGGCAAATTCCAGCTAAGGCTTACGTATTGCCACTGAATTATTCAGGCAATTGGTTGCATTCGAATTTCCCGGCCTATGTGGGTGCTGTTAGCGGAGCCCTGGTTTGGGATAATTACGAAGCCAATGAAGGGGTTTTCCCCCTGCATTGGCAAAACGGGATGAATCCCGAGCTTCATCTCGGGAACCATGTGTCTTCCAGCCGACCCTGTGTAAACATTCCATTATCTGAACGAAAAACCGGATTAACACTCAGTCATGTGTTGGTGTGGAAACGGAACGGTGTACCGGAAGATTCCTGCTCTTTGGATGTTCAAAGGCAATTGCTGGAGGGTTTTGTTCAAATCCAAGGGGAAGATCCAGCGGTTTTCAGGAACAGCACAGGAACATCGGTCCGCTGATTTCGCGGAGGCAAATCGCTTATTTTTGCTAATTCAGCCACACGATGAAAACACTTCAGAATTACGCCTGCGGGCAATGGGTTTCCGGATCAGAGGAAGGACAGGTTTTGCGAAACGCCATCAGCGGGGAAGCTGTTGCACATGCGTCGAGCAAGGGTCTCGATTTTGCCCTGATGTTGGATTACGCC
>JBJTJB010000015.1:0-1153 GCA_046095245.1 Bacteroidota bacterium
GTTTTTGATGTGTGCAGTGTATTGAACAAATCGGATGCAGCACAGGTCCTGTTGGTTCCGGCATCCGGAAACTACGCCCTACCTGCCGACACCCAGAATCTGTCAGAATACAGGGAGACCCTGCGACGCGAATCCGCCACCGGAAGTCAGAAAGCGATCCGCAAAGCAGCAGTAGCCACAGCCTGGTTGGAATTGGCGGCAGGTCGCGGAGCAGAAGCTGCGAAGTTGATTACTGAGGCCTTGGACATCAGTCTGCAGGCGGACGATAAACACGGCATCACCGACGACCTGATAGCCTGTGGTCTGGCACACGAAGTATCGGGCAAGAACGACGATGCACTGGATTGCTTTGAACGCGCCGCCGTGTTTGCCGAAAACCTGGAGCGCAGCGCCGTGCTGGCCTTTCTCACAGCAAAAGTTGCACAATGCCAGGAACTAAAAGGCAATTACGATCAGGCCTCTGAGGGATTCCGCCGCGCCCCAAAATCCTATTCCGGGCTGGGCATGCGCACCGCGGCGGCGGCTTGCCACGTACTCGCTGCCGAAAATGCCCTGCAGCAGGGAGATCCGGCAGCTGCGGAAATCGCCGTCAAAAACGCCTTCTCTGTTTTACAGAACAACCGCCCGCAGCGGCTAACGGCTGTGCTGTACCGCAGTTCGGGACTGGTTGATTTCAGACGGGGTCTTTTTGAGCAGGCAGTCGATGATTTTGACAAAAGCCTTGTCCTCCACAACGACATCCTGGTTCAGAAGCTGCGCAAAGACGCCTACATGCAATTGTTCACCCTGCACAGTTTAAAGGGTGAAACCGCCAAAGCCGACGCATACCACGAAAAATACCGCACGCTGAAGGATTCGCTCCGCCGTGTGGTGCAATCGGCAGTGGGCGAACTGAGCAACCAGCGGGAGAAAACCCGTATCGTACGCATGCTACGCAAACAGGGCGATCTCAGCGAACTGAACGATTCCGAAGAGACCGTATTGGAACTCGGGAAACTCATCACCGAAGCCGACCTGGAACTGCTGCGCAAGGAGCAGGACCTCGAAACCAAGACCGCAGAGATTGAGCAGCTGAACCGCGAAAAAATGCTGCGCGACCGCGACTTCGCCCGCAAGGAACTTCAACTCAACCGGCAGCGCGCCTTCAAGAACC
>JBJTJB010000016.1:0-1152 GCA_046095245.1 Bacteroidota bacterium
CGGCAATTCAGGTCAAGTCCTGTCCACCAACGGCACAGGAACATTGTCATGGATCTCTCCTAGCGGCGGCGGAACGGTCACCAGCGTTGCCACAGGTTCAGGACTCACGGGTGGGCCAATCACAGGGAGTGGTACCGTATCCGTCGCAACTGGTGGAATCGCTAATTCAATGATTGCTGATGGTGCAGTAACCAGTGCTAAAATACTGGATGGCACCATTGCCAATGTAGATATGGCCACTGGTAGTGTTAATAGTTCTACCATTGCCGATGGAAGCATATCCACGGCTGATATGGCCGATAATAGCGTGAACGGTTCCAAGCTCGCCATGGGGAGCGATGCCCTGGGCGATATGCTGGTGTATAACGGTACCGACTATGTGCGACTGGCTGCAGGTGCCAACGGACAGATACTGAAGATGAGCGGAGGATCGCCGGTTTGGTCCAACCCCACCGGATTGATTAGTAATGTACTTGTGAATAATGCTGCCGTTGTCACACCCACCTCTACGTTGGGATTCATAAGTCCAACCGTTTCTGTTACAATTGCGACCGGTCAAAGAGTACTGTTGGACGTGACCTGTGGACTTGGTGCAGGAGCCACTGCTGCCAACGCATTGAACATTGCTCCCGGGTATAAATTAACTACTGGCACAACAGTCGTGGCTTCCGGATCCTCCATTATAGGTCTTACCTGTCCGGCCAATACCCGGGTTACCTACTCCGTTACAGGACAATTAGCAGGATTGGTTGCAGGTACATACCAATTCGGTATGGTCGGAAGCACAACATCTGCATTCTGGACAAACAATGATTGGTGTTATACCAGAGCCGTTGTAGTCGACTAAAAAGTGAAGCGATGAAATCCATAAGATGTTTCATTTAAGCAGCGGGTAATTTACAGGTACCGTTGGCAAACTGCACCGGTCAAAATATTGACTGGAGTTCGATTTCCGCTGCCGGAGTTCTTGCTAACGGATCCGGAGGTAGCTTATCGGCTACCATCGGTCAGCCCGCCCAGCAGTACCTGACAGGCGGCAGCGCACGCCTAACTCAGGGATTTCAGCAGCCTGAATTCGATCTGAGCTTGCTGCCGGTGTTCGGTCCTTTCTGTAATGGTGATACGATTGAGATACCATACGCCTTGTTGGGC
>JBJTJB010000017.1:0-5969 GCA_046095245.1 Bacteroidota bacterium
AACCCGTGATTTTGAAGAATTCAATCTCGACTTGATTCGCACCTTCGCGGTTGAAAGCCCTTTGACGCCGGACGAATTCCTCAGCTCGACAACCGAAGTACTCGCTACAGACTGTTTCAATGCACTCGATACACATTACAAGCAGAAGACGCGTGCAGTGGCCGAAGGGGCTTTCCCTGTTGTAAAGCAGGTGTTTGAACAGCAAGGCCAGCAATTCGAAAATATCGTGGTTCCCTTTACAGATGGAATCAGAGGCATGCAAATCGTAGCTCCCCTGCGAAAGTCCTATGAAACAGGAGGTCTCGAATTGATTCGCGCCTTTGAACGCGGTGTGACCCTGGCACTCATTGACGATGCCTGGAAGGAGCACCTGCGTGAAATGGATGACCTGAAGCAGAGCGTGCAAAATGCAGTGTATGAGCAGAAGGACCCCTTGCTGATCTACAAATTCGAGTCCTTCGAATTGTTCAAGAAAATGGTGGATGAAGTGAACCGCAACACCATGTCATTCCTGTTCAAGGGGCGTATTGCGATTGAACAACCTCAGCAGGTGCGTCAGGCGGAACAGCCACGCAGTGATATGAGCAAACTGAAGGCCACCCACGAAGAATTTCCACAAGGCGGAAAACCTGAATCCCGTCCCGAGCAAGGCCCTCCACCACCCGTACGCCACGAACCTGTGCGTAGTGAAATGAAAGTAGGACGGAACGAGCCTTGCCCCTGCGGCTCCGGAAAAAAATTCAAGAGTTGCCATGGAGCCATGGTAGAAGGTTGATCGATCTTCACGATAAGGCACAGGAAATGAAATAGGATTTGTTGCGTTATCGGGCTCAATCTGCTTGTCTTTTGAAGAATTGTATTTAGAGAAAATAGAATTTGGAGGTCACAAATCAGGTTCTCTAAATTCCATTTCATTTGGCATTTGCATTTAATACACTACCGCTTACACCCCCACCCCGAACGATCCATGCTTCGGTAATTGATGGCTTCAGCCAGGTGTTCATTGGCTATCCGTTTGGAGCCGGCCAAATCGGCAATCGTGCGCGCCACCTTCAGGATCCGGTCGGGCGCCCGGGCGCTCAAGTCGAGCCTCTCCATCACAGTGCGCAGCAGTTGCTGTCCACTTGTATCGATAGCACAATGCATCCGCAATAGCCTTCCCGACATCAGTGCATTGCAATACACACCTTCCTCGCACGAAAAGCGGGCTTGCTGAATACGACGGGCATCCATCACGCGGCTGCGTACATCTGCGCTCGATTCAGACGCTTCCGGTGCAGCCAATTCCCTGAACGGTACCGGAACCACTTCAACATGCAAATCGATACGATCAAGCAAGGGACCTGAAATACGCTGTAGGTATCGTTCTACAACTCCCGGAGCGCAGGAACAGTCCTTTTCGGGGTGATTGAGATAACCGCATGGACAGGGATTCATGCTAGCCAGCAACATGAAATTGGCCGGGTATTCAACAGCAAACCGTGCGCGCGAAATGGTCACCTTTCGGTCTTCGAGCGGCTGACGCATGACCTCCAGTACAGTTCGTTTGAATTCGGGTAATTCGTCCAGGAACAAGACTCCGTTGTGTGCCAATGAAATTTCACCCGGATTGGGGATTCCGCCTCCGCCAACCAATGCCACATCGGATATGGTATGGTGAGGACTTCTGAACGGACGCATCCGCACAAGCCCACTGCCCCGTCCGAGTTTGCCGGCCACTGAGTGGATTTTGGTCGTTTCCAGCGCTTCGGCCGGACTCAGTACCGGAAGTATGCCGGGCATCCGGCGGGCGAGCATGGTTTTTCCGGCACCCGGCGGACCAATAAGTATCACGTTGTGACCTCCGGCGGCCGCCACTTCGAGTGCTCTTTTAACGCCCAATTGCCCACGCACATCCGCAAAATCGAGCTCAAGTCGGGATGCCTCGTTCGGGCTGCTCGGTAGCTGTGTTGCAACCGGATCAGGTTTGACAGGGTTGCAGAAAAAGTCAACCACACTGCGGAGTGAGTCCATCCCGTATGTTGCGAGTCCCTCTACCACGGAGGCCTCCGTTTCGTTGGCACGGGGGACAAGAATGCCCCGGAAGCCTGCCTTACGCGCTTGAATGGCGACCGGCAGCACACCCCGAACCGGCAAGAGGTGTCCATCGAGCGACAATTCGCCCATGATCATGTATTCGCAGAAGTGCGAGGAAGGTATTTGTCCCGAAGCGCCAAGAATGGCCAGTGCAATGGGCAGATCGTACCCCGAACCTTCTTTGCGGATATCGGCTGGTGCCAGATTGATGACCATGCGCATACCCGGCCACCGGTACCCGTTCACTTTCAGGGCAGCTTCAATCCGCGACTGGCTTTCGCGCACGGCATTATCGGGCAAACCCGACCAAAACGTTTTGGGTTGACCCTGTGCTGCATGCACCTCCAGATCGACCGGTACAGCATCCACTCCCAACAGGGTTGCTGAATGGGTTTTAACGAGGCGTGAAGGTGGTGCTTCCTTCACCGTATAATCACCGGCAGGAGAAGTATGGATGGTGCTCATGGGAGCACAATGTTCGCCAAAGGCCACGGGCCTAGTCCGCCTGTATGCATTTGCATCCGCTTACAAACGCATAAAAAAAGGCCCCGGAGGTTTCCGGAGCCTTTTTAGTTGGTTCGAAGGTTCTCAGTAGAAGAACTTCCTGTTCACGGCCTTCTCCTGATTCTGCAGAAGGATGAAATAGATGCCGCGTGGCAAGGCCTGACCGAATCCAAGACGGTTGATACCAGGGCTGGCATTCAGGTTATCCTGGCGGAGCACCACACGCCCAGAAGCGTCGGTGACCACTGCCGTAAGGGGCAGCTCACTGTCGTACACGAACTCGACCTGGAACTCACCGCTTTGCTCGGCAGATCCGAAGACGTTTAGGATTTCGAATCCGGCACCCTTGCGGGCGAAATCGACTGCGACTAGATCAGAGTAGGAATACTGACCATCGAGATCGGTTTGCTTCAGACGATAGTACTGAAGACCGGGGAGGGGATTGTTGTCCCAGGCCTCGTAACTGAGCATCATGGTGCTGTTATTCATGTACGAGTTCACCTTGGCGATGAAATCGAAGTTGTCCATATCAGAAGGATCGGTACGCTCAACGGTGAAGTAATCGTTGTTGATTTCGCTGGCCGTAATCCAGGACAGACGCACCTTGTTTTTCACCACATCGGCATTGAAACTCAAGAGCTCAACGGGGAGCGGGGTGTTATTATTGGATATCGCCCAGGGAACGAAATTACCGATGGGTCCGGAAGCCGTATTGTTGGTAGGCGGTCCAGGTAAAACAGGCCAATCCCAGTTTTGAACACGCACTGAATCGGCCACACCCGCAGCAATGTAGGGTGTTGTTTGTGTGTAGGAAACCGAAGTGCTTAATATTGATCCAACCGGTGCAGTTGGAGAGGTGTTGCTAATCCTCAGCCAGGCCTCATAGGGGGGCGTACCGGCAACGAAACGCCAGGGTTGGGCACGGGGTGGATTGAGCGTGCTGGCACCGGAATTTTCAGCATCCGACCAGCGGAGCGAGATACTGGTGGTGGGGTTCGAACCGGTTTTTTCAGTCACCCAAAAACGATCGACTGTATTGGCAGCATTGTTTGTAGCTGAACTGAAAATGTTCAAGTGGGTAACAGTCGGTGGGAATGGACTGTTACCAGCTGCGCGATAAGTGGCTACACTGAAAGTACCTAAATCTCCGGAGTTGTGCAGGAACGAGAAGGGAATCAGCACAGGAGTGGCTGCGTTATCACCAAAAGGAATCACCCTCCAGCCTTGGGTAGTACCGACCGTCCATTTCACATACGAGCCCACCGTGGTTGATGTACTGGAGAACGAACCCGGACTTTCACTGATGATGAATCCGTTTGTACGGGTAATCGGCCCGTTAATAGCAGCGAAATTGGTATGAGTCCCGGTAGATGCGGCCGAATTGAGAATGGACAGCGTGTTGCCATTCATGATCATGCAGCCTTGGTTCAACAGCAGTGTATCCTGAACTATCACCGCACGCTGCATAGTCACATTTTGCGCTGAGGCACCTTTGTTGATCTGCAACTCGTGGAAAGTACTGGGTTGAGAACCACCCAGAATCTGATTCACTGTGGAATCCATGACTACACGGCTGCTGGAAGGCACAAAACTGCCGTTGTTGATCCAATCCTTCTGGACTGTAATCTGTGGCTTGCCATACACGCGGTTGAGCACAAAAGTGAAGTTGGGACGGTAAGAACCATAGCTGGCGAACAGGTTATCAATGATGCCTACACCGGGTTGTAAAGTCGGACCGCTTCCGGCGTTATCGGTAGACGTGGTGAGTAAGAGGACCGATTTACGTCCACCCCCATCGGTCTGTGTGATGTAAATAGCATCTGCAGCTGTTCCGTTCTTCGCGGCGTTGTCAAAGGAGTATTGAACCAAGAGGTTATCGATACCGTTCCACACGATTGGTGCTGTGAGGGTGAAGGTGTTTAATCCAAGTACGGTGGTGTAAGCTGTAGGCCCGAATACCGTGGTAAGTGCGGCCGCTTGCGGTACGTTGGAGGTGTGTTGGGTAGTTGCAGCCGGAATCAGTGCATATCCGATGGTGTAGTTCTGGAAGGCACTGGTACTGAACTTCGTCACTGTGGAGCAGCGGATGGCGGTAATCTGGTCACCGGCAATCAGTCCCTGTGCGGCAAGTTCAGCAGCAGTATAAATGATTTGCATACGCGAATCGGATGCGTTGGAACGGAACGGAGAGTACAGGGCATTTTGAAGCGTTCCATTGCTGTAAGTGACTGCACTGGATCCAGCCCCCAGACCCCCAATCACTTCAATTCGTCCGTTGTTGATGATGTTGGTTGCTACCTTCAGAGCTGGAGAAGCAGGAAGTGGTGCATCAATAATCACACTATCTGCTGCCGAAATCCAAAGACTCTTGGCATTGGCCTGGTTGGCAGGGTTACCCTGGCTCAAAATTGTCGGGGGGAAATACGCACGACCGGATGCACCGGGAACCTGTGCCTTATCAACCACAGCCGAGTCCAGAATAGTTGGTACACCACCACACCAGTTCACCGGATCGTGCCAGTTGCGGTTATTGCCCAACCACAACTTATACGAAGCAGGACAGTTCGGCGAAATAATGATGGTGAAATCTTCAGTTTCTCCGTAGGTGTAGTTCAGACAGGGGTCTGGGTTGGAGTTGGCGTATACCTCACGCACACGCAGGCGGGTGGGCCCTACGAATGATGTACCGGGAACTGTGAAGTTGTAGGTTGCGGATGCATTGGCCGCAAGGTTGGGCAATGGGGTGGGACTAAGTGCTTCGGATGCTTCAAACAAACCGTTCTTGTTGTAGTCGATCCAGGCCTGGATGTAGTTACTGGAATACCAGGTACCGGCCTGAACGGTAATAGAATAACTACTTCCCTGAATCAGTACAACGGTACGACCTGCGACAGCCGGCCAAAGCTCATAGTCGGGCGGGTGCGCAGTGAAGTCGCAGTTCGGATAACAACCCAGTCCGGTTGGTAATCCTGCATTGTTGTTGGACGCACCGAAATTGGTATTAATTGACGTCGGAGCAACGCCCACTAACTGAACGGACTGTACATAGTCGTTGTTGGTGTAGTTGGCCCACGCTGTACCGACTGTGTAAGTTGGCACACAATAAGGCAGATCAATTTGGCAAGCGCCTGTAAGTGTAAACACACCCGGTGTAATGGGTGTGGTTGAGTTGATGGGGGAAGGGCATTGACCGGCTGGACCTCCTATGGATGCACCCCGGAAATCGGCATCGAGGTTATTGCCACCCACACCGGTTGGTCTTACATCGTAGGTTAACCAGAAATACGTGGTATCGTATTCAAGGTAGAAACAGGACGCGCTTCCATTGGTGAAGTCGAGGTTGGTGGCGGGAACGGCAATCGTTGTACCATATTGCGCGGTGGGGTAAT
>JBJTJB010000018.1:0-2469 GCA_046095245.1 Bacteroidota bacterium
GCGCAAGATCACCACGTTCGATTTTCGTGAGCAGATCCAGATGAATGTGATCGGCAACATCGGTGAAAAACTCAAAATCACGACCAATTACAACACACAGGCCAGTTTCGATTTCGAGAACCAGATGAAGCTTGAGTACACGGGCTACGAAGATGAAATCATCCAGAAGATCGAAGCAGGTAACGTTAACCTCCCCCTCAACAGCCAGTTGATACAGGGAAGCCAGAGCCTATTTGGTTTAAAGACACAACTGAAGTTCGGTCGTTTGATGGTTACCAGTCTGATTTCCCAGCAGCGTGGCCAGGCTTCCAATATCGAGGTGAAAGGAGGTGCAACCACCACCAAGTTCGATATCCCCTGCGATCAGTACGAAGTGAACCGACACTATTTCCTTGGCGGATTTTTTCAGAACCAGTACGATGTAGCGCTCTCCGACCTGCCTTTCATCAACTCGCTGGTGGCCATCACGCGCCTTGAAGTATGGGTGACAAACCGGAATAACAGCACCGATAATACCCGAACGATCCTGGCAACGATGGATCTCGGAGAAAATTCATTTTACAATCAGAGTGGCATTATTGTCAATACGCCGCCGTACAACGTTCCATATCCCTCCGATTCCTCAAACAATCTATACGCCTACCTCAATGCCAACAACGATCTGCGCGATGTGAACGCAGTGCAGAATACCATTGGAGGCATCACAGGCTTTGTCCCTTCCCGCGACTATGAAGTGGTACAAAACGCCCGCAGGTTGCAGCCTACCGAGTATTCATTCAATCCACGTCTCGGCTACATTTCGCTCAACCAGGCACTCAACGGCAACGAGGTGCTGGCAGTTGCTTACGAATACACCATCGGTGGTAAGGTGTACCGCGTAGGTGATCTCACCAACACGGGTGTCGAGCCCCCAAAGGTGCTTTTCCTCAAGCTCATCAAGGCCCGTGTGAACAACACCCAGCTACCTACATGGGATCTGATGATGAAGAATGTGTACGCACTGGGTGGCTTTCAGATCGACAAGAAGGATTTCCGTCTGGATGTGCTTTATTACGTCGATACCATCGGAAACAGGTTGAATTATATCCCCACAACACCTGCTCAGCCGAACGTATATGCCAAGCCGCTGAATCGCCTCTTCAATCTCGATAAGCTGAACATGAACAACGATCCTCGTCCCGACGGTGAATTCGATTTCATCGAAGGGGTGACGATCAACAGCTCCTCCGGCCGCATCATCTTTCCGGTGCGGGAACCCTTTGGTCCCTATCTGCGGAGCAAGTTCACCGATTCGCTTTCCGCACAACCCTATGCCTACGATGCACTTTACGACTCCACCCGGATCTTTGCCATCCAGCAGGCCGAAAAGAACAAGTTCAGTCTGAAGGGAAGTTATGTAAGCAAGTTCGGTTCCGATATCCCCCTGAATGCGATCAACATCCCGCAAGGTTCGGTTAGAGTGACTGCCGGTGGTGCGCCGCTGGTCGAGAACGTCGATTACACGGTGGATTACAACTTAGGACGTGTCAAAATCATCAATCAGTCCATCCTCAATGCGGGGACAGCCATCAATATTTCCCTGGAGAGTAATACACTCTTCAGTATTCAGTCAAAGACGCTTTTCGGGTCGCGGTTCGATTACACGGTTAACAAGGACTTCGTCCTTGGTGGCACCTTGCTGCGATTGAACGAGCGCCCCATAACCCAAAAAGTCAATATCGGTGATGAACCCATTGCCAATACCATTTGGGGTGTTGATGGTACCTGGAGGACCGAATCGCGTTGGCTCACCAAAATGATTGACAAGTTGCCGGGAATTACCACAAAGGAGCCCTCCAACATCACCGTTTCCGGCGAGTTCGCCAACCTGGTGCCGGGCAATAACCGGGCAATCGGGAAAAATGGAACCGCCTACATCGACGATTTCGAAGGGAGCCAGTCTACCATCGATTTACGGAATGTCGGGAGTTGGATACTTGCCTCGGCACCTGTGAGTCTGCGTCCGGAGGCCAACAGCACAACGCTCGATTACGGGAAGAACCGCGCGCTCTTTAATTGGTATATCATCGATCCGCTCTTTTATCGCAACGTGCAGGGTGTAACGCCACCCAATATCGATGACGATGAGATCTCCAATCACCTGGTGCGCCAGGTTCCCGAGAAGGAGATCTTCCCCAATCGTGATGCGCCGCAAGGTCAGACCGTCGTACTTCCGGTGTTCAACGTTTCGTTTTACCCTGAGGAACGCGGCCCCTACAATTTCGATGTGCAGCCGGTTTCGGGAATCAGTTCCGGTGTTGCGCAAAACGGAAAACTGAACAACCCCAGCAGCCGTTGGGGAGGTATCATGCGCCGCATCGAGACAACCGATTTCGATGTGGCCAACGTGGAGTTCATCCAGTTCTGGATGATGGATCCGTTCAATTCGAATACACAGAACCAGTCGGGTGGTGGTGGCGACCTCTACTT
>JBJTJB010000019.1:0-2273 GCA_046095245.1 Bacteroidota bacterium
TTCAGTGTGGCTGCTGTTTCCCGCGCTTCGCAATACGATTGGACCCTGCCTGCCGGTGTGAGCATCAGCAGTGGTCAGGCGCCCTATTCAAAAGACATACAGGTGACCTATGGTCCGCTTACGGCCAGCAACCAGCTGGTGACTGTTTCGGCCAGCAATGCCTGCGGAACCGGAGCGGTACGCTCCTTGAGTGGTATCACCATTGGTTCATGTGGTTCACGCGATGCGGCCGAACTCCCCGGCATTACCGCGACGGTGTACCCCAATCCGACGGCCGGACAATTCTACCTGGCCTTAGAAACCCTCAACGATGAGGAGCTGGACATCACACTGAGCAACCTGGTTGGTCAGGTATTCCACCGTGAACTCCGCAGTGTGATTCCCGGTGCCCAGCTCATTACCTACGACTTACACGGACAGAAGAGCGGCGTTTACCTGCTCAAAATACGCTCCGGCAATGCCGTACAAGCCCTTCGCGTAATACTTCAGCCATAGCCTACATACCCATGCATATATTGATCATAGGTTTTAGCCCCCGATACAAAAAAACAACACCATAATATTATGTACAACAATTACCCGATTCAACCAACCCGATCCGCAGGTAAGTCCTACAGGGATGAAGGCACTCGCGTATCCACGGTCCGGAAAACGGCAGCGTACCTCAGCATGCTGATGTTGCTGTTGTTCCTCGGACAACAAGGCTATGCGCAAAGCCTCACGGCTTCTGCCAGTGCCGGCAGTATTCCCTGCGAGGGAGGCTCTACCACACTGACCATTACGGCCAGCGGTGGAACTCCGCCGTACGAGTACAGCATCAACAACGGTTCCACCTACCAGGCAGGAAACACCTTCACCGTTTCGGCGAATACCTATTCGCAGATCAAGGTGCGTGACAATGCTTCTACGGTCTTCTCCGTTGCAAGCATCACGGTGGACGATGGTCCTCCCGGGCCTTCCACCAATTACTATGTGGATGCCGACGGTGACGGATTCGGAGCCGGAGCGGCCATTGCCTTATGCTACGATCCGGGTTCCGGGTACGCTACGGCAAACGGCGATTGCAATGATGCGAACGATGCCATTTATCCCGGACAGACGGAGGTCTGCAACCAGGTAGATGATGACTGCGACGGATCGGTTGATGAGGGCTTGCCCACCGAAACCTATTATGTAGATACTGACGGTGACGGATACGGAGCCGGAACTGCCCTTGTAACCTGTGCCGATCCCGGCACCGGATACTCGGATAACAACGCCGACTGCAACAACAACAACGCCAACGTGAACCCCGCTGCAACCGAAATCTGCAACGGCATTGACGATAACTGTAACAGCCTCATCGATCAGGCCGACCCGCTGCTGAGTCCGCAGGGGCAGGTGGTGATCACCGCCGAGCCATTGGCAACGCAAACCGTATGTATCAATACGGCGCCCACCAACCTAAGCATCAGTGTTAGCGGAGGAAACACTTCACCCGGAGTCGGCTACACCTATCAGTGGTACTCAAACGCATCAAACACGTATGCAGGTGCGACACTAATTGGCGGAGCAACCAGTTCCAGCTATACACCTTCAACTTCAACAGCCGGAACACTCTATTACTATGCCATCGTAAAGCAGGCAGATGCCAGCTGTAATTTTGATACCTCGGCACGGGCGGTGGTGATGGTAGGCGATACCACATTGCCGACAATTTCTTGCGTTGCCAACCAAACCCGCAATACTGATGCGGGCGTGTGTACATACACAGTCGTTGGTACTGAATTCAATCCGACGGCCTTTGCCGACAATTGTGCGGGTGCAAGCATCAGCAATAACTACAACAGCAGCAGCACATTGGCTGGTGCCGTTTTCAATAAAGGCACTACTACGATTGTTTGGACCGTAACGGATGCTGTAGGGAATACGAGGACGTGTTCGTTTACGGTAACGGTGAATGATAATACCGCCCCAGTTGTTCCGACCATTGCTAATGCAACTGGCGAGTGCAGCGTAACGGTAACAGCTCCGACGACAACCGACGTATGTGCAGGAACGATCACGGGAACGACAACAGATCCTCTGATCTACAGTGCTCAGGGTACATACCAGATCACCTGGACCTTTAACGACGGCAACGGAAATAGCTCAACGGCTAATCAGACCGTAATCGTTGATGACGTGACCGCCCCAGTTGTTCCGACCATTGCTAATGCAACTGGCGAGTGCAGCGTAACGGTAACAGCTCCGACGACAACCGACGTATGTGCAGGAACGATCACGGGAACGAC
>JBJTJB010000020.1:0-7085 GCA_046095245.1 Bacteroidota bacterium
GTATAGTTAACCATAGGGACGAATAAATAGCCCCACATGGAAAAGACTAACCGGCTCTGCATACTCATTGCATATGAAAAAGATCGTTGTGGAAGACTTAAACATCCTAACGTGGCGTATGCTATTTCACAGATAACTTCAGGCAATGAAACCTGCGATGCATCTACCTATCCTAATTGGAGAAATTTCAAACCGAAAGCCATCCTTTAAGAAGATAATCGGTTTCCGATAAAGAAGATGAGGGCTAACTATAACCATATTTATCCTTGAATGGAATAATAGAGGTGCATCTTGTCTGGTCACTGAACGGCCTATCCGGCAGGTTGGCAAGGTTTTGGCGAAATCGAATCCAACATGCATACCGTTTAGTTGGCTGATTAATAACAGATGCATTCCTTTCATTCATGCATACCAGCCCTCCGAACTGATAACCTGAAGAGCAAAACTGACCCACAAATTGTCCATTCAACCTTCCCGTGTGTCGAAGCCACCATTTCGTTCCGGGCTAAAACATCCAACCGCGTGTGAATGCGTTTGGTAGAAAAATAAACTACCGGTATAGTCAGGACCCGATTTTGTTTCTGAGGATGGTATACAATGCGCATAGCCTATTCGCTTTCCAGTCAGAGAGCGGGATAATTTCATCGGTAGTAACCCATACGCTGTCCATGGTTTTAATCAGGTTAGTTGCGGTTAATCAGAATAGGCGACGTAACACAATTGCACATCCTCTATCAGGCAGAGACTACAGCGTAATTGCATCAACCTCAAAAAGCGCTTGCAAAGCATTCTCTGGCACGAAAACAACTTACCCTGAATAAGCCGGTTGTGTTCATATTCAAGCATGATCAGGACCGGACATGGACTCCGTACTATACGAAGCTCGGCCCCTCTGAAGTGGAACAAACAATCAAGGCCAATTCCACCGATGGCAGCTCACCAAGAAAGCACTTTCACTCAACCATAATCAAGCGGAAACACGAGAGCTGCAGCGGCTCAGCATCCGGGCAAAGCATACCGAGCAACCGTCGAACCTAGTACGGGCAGGAAGCGCGTCATACATGGCCCAACGAAAACGGAAACAAATAGAAGAAAGCAACCTACCGGATGCAGCCGATAAACTGTGTGCTGTTCAATTGGTGATTGTATCCGTTCGGATTCTAATCTAGGTCAAGAAGCGGCAAGGAAAATCCAGATTGAGGCTGAACTAACTAACGCCTCACAAAAAAGCTAAACGTATATGCATAAAACATATCGCTGACGTGTAGGAGTCGTGCTTACTATGCTATTCAGATGCATGACTGATTTACACCATACAGGTCCTAACCCTTTAGAAACAGTTAAGTGATTGCACTCAGTGCAGGAACCATCACTTCATCGCATGAAATCATCGCTGATCGGCAGCTGAGGTCCAAACAATTCGCTTTGTCACTTGCTCACCATCCACTACAAGCCGAACCGTGTAGACTCCGGGGGAAAGGTTTTTACAAAAAGACTCGAAGGATACGGGGAGCCCGGCATTACGTTCCTCCAGCTGCAGGGTACACAGATTCGCTCCCATGGCATTGTCCACCATAAGAACCGCCTGCGAAAAAGAAGCAGGAAGCATCATACGAATCGTTGCAGCCGGATTGGCCGGGTTTGGATGAACTGAAACATCAACACGTGAGGCAAGATCCATCCGTGCAGCAATGATTTTGGAGAAGTCTTCTTTGCCGTCGATATCGAGCTGGCGCAAACGATAATAATACAATTTGCCGGGAGACACATTCAAGTCATTGAACAGGTAGGTGCTAACCTGAGTGGTATTGCCTACCGCATCGACCCATCCGATGGAAGTGAATTCGCTGACATTGGTTTCACTGCGCTGAACCTCATAGCCATCCGCATTGCTCTCTGAAGCAGTCGACCAATCAAGTCGAATTCTATCCTTCAGGGTATTCGCCCGGAAATCGAGCCAGCTGACAGGCAGTACATTCAAGCCCTGTGCCGTACCGAAACGGTACACACCATTCATGTTGTTACGTTTTACCACATTGGCAGTTGATGCTGCACACGTACCATTCCCCAGGAGCCAGGATGCACCCGTTCCTGATGCATC
This sequence comes from Bacteroidota bacterium, assembly GCA_046095245.1. GTDB lineage: Bacteria > Bacteroidota > Bacteroidia > AKYH767-A > OLB10 > JAJTFW01. The sequence continues at coordinate 2,102 of JBJTJB010000020.1, forward strand.
GGTCTGCACAGACCAACCGGTGGTGGCATTGGTGAAATTGGTGTTATACAAGGTCAAGTCGAAATTCCCGCTAGTCGCTGAACCTACCGGAACAAAATTCCAGAAGCCGTTATCGAGTGCATTGGAATTGAAATTGATGGCACAGTCTATGACACCCAATGCTCCGGAGATTGGTGAATAGGGCGTGAAGTGTGCCCGCAACTGGTCGATTGTTGTGGGAGCGCCGGTATAAGCGAAATTGATGTTCGCACGCTGATACCCTTTGGTGGCCTCACCGACCGGGAAATCGTATGATCCGGTTGCATTGATAAAGCGTCGAAGGAAGCCTTCTACATAGCTGGTGGTGGTACCCGGCGTGACGGAAGCAGGTGCCCGATTGGCCACACTGACTTCATACGATGCGGTTGTAATAATCTTACCGCTCGCCAGGGTCAAATTACCACCTCCTCCCAGACGCATGTTACTCAACAAGGTAACGCCCGAGCCGACATGCAACATGCTCACGTTATTCAACAACTGAGATCCACCGTAGGCATTGAAAAACGTCTGACCAGATGTACCGTTGAATTGAAGTGTGCTGGTACCGGCATTGTAGGTGCCATTGTTCTGGAAATCACCACCAAGTTTGTGCAGGAAACTGTTTGCATTCACCAAAGAGGTCGCGTTTGTTACCAGGAAATTTCCCGTCATCTCGGTGTTGGTATTCAAGGCCATGATGCCACCGGTTTTGGTGACTTCAACCGTCCCCATACTATTCGGCGCAACTACGGTACCGTTGATGCTTTGATTTACGGCGGCATTGGCAAAGCGGATAATGGAAGTGGGTGCTGCATTCAAAACTCCCGAGTTGGTGAAGTTGCCACACACCTGCAAAATGGCATTGGGAGCAAGCGTGAGCGAAGCACCCGGTTGAATTGTGAGGTTGCGACAATTCACGGTAACGCCACCGGGGATATAGGGCTGATTCAACGGGCCACCATAAATGACAACATCTTTAGCACAATCGGGCGTTGCGCAACCACCCCAGTTGCCGGTCTTAATCCAATCCGTATCTGTACCTCCGGTCCAGGCCAGGTTGGAACCTGAAGTGAAATTGATGGGTGTGGTTCCAAAATTGAGTGAGTAGCCAACAAAGGCACCCTGTGCGTAATTACTGATAAGCAAAATGAAGGTCTGGCCTGCTGCGGCATTGATAACGGAAACGAATCCGTCACCGATGGCGCCTTCGCACACATCATTGGCTCCATTTCCGACACCGGTCGCACCCAGTCCGGCATCATAACTGCAACGAATCGGATTCGTTCCGGCTGAGATGCTGGAGCACGGATTGGCAAGACCTGTCACATCCCACATGGCAAAGTCGAAGTCCACGTTACCGTTTGGCGTAATGGTGAAAGAAACCGGCCCTGCGGCACTGGTTGTAAATGAGTACCACACACTATTGCGCTCCCCTACCTGCAGGCAGGAGTTCGGACAACCTGTACCCGGACTGAAATCGCAGGTGTTACCAGAGCCCATGAATCCGGGATTACCGACAACAATGTTGGGAGAACAAACAGAGAATGTCGTGCTGCAATCCTGCCCGAACACAGTGGGCCAACCAAGAGCACCATCTATTGCTGTAATGGTGAAATCGCCGGTAGCGCTAAGATCTCCATCAACCCGGATGTAATAGGTTGCACCGGGTGTAAGTCCCGTTAACACAACTTCTGACCACAATTGCAGGTTACCGCAGAGCGTTGCATCGTTGTTGCATCCAATCTCGGTCAGATTGGAACAGTTACCTGAATACACCGCAATTTGTGTGTTTGTCAATGTTCCAAGCCCCGTCCTGAAACTCAACCGACCACTGGCCGGACAAACCGCAGAATACCATACGGTATTGAGTGAGCCGGTTGACCAACACGTCGCTGTCGCAGGTTCACCACTTGCTCCGGCACAGGCATTGGTACCGGTCAAGGTTGCACCGAGCGGAATGGGGATGGCATTGATACAATTATCATTTGGAGGGTTCCCGCCCGGACAAGCGGTTGTATAGAAACACAAACTGAATGTCCCTACCGTACCCCCGCCATACTCCCAGAATCGAACCCATACCTGGGTGCCGGGCAACAGGGTGGTAACGCCAACGAATGGCATGAGCCCATTCACACTGGCATCATCATCGCAAGCGACTTCAACCATGGAAGCCGGATTGGGACCGCCGGTATAAACAGCCAGGGCACCATCCGTGATTTGACCCACATTTGCATCAATAAACAACTGCCCGGAAGCCGGAATGGTGGTCGTAAACCAGACATCACCTCCGCCATACAGACCACAAGTCGGAACAGCAAAACCTGCAGATGGAGTACACCCTGTGTTGTTATACTGGACAAAGTTGCATGCGTTTCCGACGGTGACTGGCAAGGCACCACAGGGCTCATCAAAAGCAAGCGCAGCAGGAGCAACGGTGACCGATATGTTATCGACCATAGCGGCAGGATTCGTACCTCCGCTTGCATCATTTATCCAGGTGAACACTAGGCGTTGAGTGGTGCCAGCAATATTGGCAGGTAATGCAATTGTGGCCTGGGTACATGTTGAGTTGTTGGAACCTTGATAACTACCCAGCAGGTTAGCTGCAGCTAGCATCGTGCCGGCTACCGGCGTCGTTGTTGCAGGTACGAGATAAACTGCCAGATAATCGATTAGAGCGCCATTTGCGCCGGAGGCCTTTTGTCCGGCCACTTTATAAAAGAAAGAAAGTGATATTGTTGTAGAGCAAGCTGGAAATTGTATGTCCTTATATGCATGTGAAACTGCTGCTGTAGTTACAGTGTATGTGTTCGCAGTCCCGGCAGTCGTGTTCGCATCCACATACATGGCATTGGCACCTGAACACTTGGTCGCAGTTCCGACATACCACTTATTCGCAGCACCATTGACTGCGGTCCAGCCATTGGCCGCAAAGGAGGCGCCGTTCTCGAACCCTCCATCGGTGTTGGGATTCACCAGCTGAGCCTTCAACCCGATAGACATCAGGCAGAACAACACTACAAGGATATTTCTCATGTCAAAGCGGCTTGTCTTAAAATTCCGGATTACGTTGTACATCATTTGAGAATGTCGCTGGCTAAAGTTCCCTCGGCAGTAAGAAAATAACGACGGCTGTTGCGGGCAAACCAGGGATCGCTCACACCTTCCATCCGTAAAATCTGCAAAAGATCCACTTCAGAAACACTGCCGGATTGAAATCGAAACTGAAGGGAGGAGGTATTCGCAGCGTTGATGCTGACTTGAATCCGCGCATTGTATTTTGAATTGAGCTGGGTAACGAATGCCTGGTCCAGGCTGAAGGAACCAGGTGCCCACTGCACAAGCAAAGTGGTCATAACCGGAACACCGATAAGCTGGTCGGCAGGATTGTTTTTTTGAGCAACTGACGAATAGTTCACCAACAAAAAGCATAAGCCCACCAAGCAGGCTTTCAAACGAAGGTGATTTTGAGGGGTTGATGTGTTCATGAAAAGCGTGTAATTTTCCATCGCAAGCTACTCAATATCTGCATTGTTGGGTGTATTTTTATTCAACATGATTCCACAATTTTGTGAAGAAAAAAATTAATGAGTGCTTACACCTATTTCTGATCGTATACTCCATGATACAAAGACAAAGCTGTCGGGCGAAAATTATCCTAGTGTTAATTCTGTTTTGCATTCGCATCAATTTCGCCTTCGCCCAGCGATTTCAAGCCGAATTGTTCGCCGGAGTTGCAGGCACCCAACTCTCGGGAGACAACCTGAGCGGGTTCAATCGGGCCGGAGGTTTTGCAGGGGCGGGAATCCGTACTTCACTGAACAAAGCGTTTAGTATCGGATTCAGAGGAGGGCTCTTTCAAAAAGGCAGTCAAAGCCGGGCGCGGACCGATGGACCCGACTCGGCTTATTACCGGCTGCGGATCAATTACATTGAATTCCCCTTGAGCCTGCGGTACACCCTCCGGCCGGCCCTGTATGTTGAACTTGGCCCTTCCTTGGGTGTTTACCTGAACAGCCGGGAGGAGGACGCAAACGGGGTTCTCCCCGAGCCGCGGGCATTTTACCGCTACGACTTGAGCGTGGCAGGCACCCTGGGATATGTACTTGGGAAGAAAACTGATCTGCAATTCGGCTACTGGCAGTCCGTTGCCCCCATTCGGCCACACCAGAGCGGTGCTGTGTTCCGGCTGAACCGGGGACAGTATTCGAGCAGCATCACCTTCAGCCTGTTGTACACCTTCAGCGCCGGTGAGAAAACGGGCAAGCCGGTCGAGTAAGGCCCTGTTTGCATTACCTTAGGCTTGATGAAGAAAAAACGTGTCGTGATCGGCATTACGGGTGCTAGTGGGTCTATTTACGCCAAAGTCCTGCTCGACCGCCTGATGGAATTGAATGCACAGCTGGATGCCGCTGGTATCGTAATGAGTGACAATGCAGGGGATGTATGGAAACACGAACTGGGAAATAGCTCCTACACGAATTACCCGTTCAAACACTACGAAAAAAACGATTTTTTTGCTCCTTTTGCCTCTGGTTCAGCACGTTATGAAACAATGATCGTCATACCCTGCTCCATGGGAACGATGGCGAGGATCGCACACGGCGTATCGAACGACCTGATGACGCGTGCCGCCGATGTGATTCTGAAAGAAAGGCGCAAGTTGATTTTGGTTTCCAGGGACACCCCACTGAGCCTGATTCACATCGAAAACATGCGTTTGCTGACCCAGGCTGGAGCCATCATCGCCCCGGCATCGCCGTCATTTTATAGCAACCCAACTGATTTTGAATCCCTTGCCAAAACAGTGGTTGACCGCGTGTTGGATTTGGCCGGGTTTGAACTCGATACCTACCGCTGGAGCGAAAGCGAAAAGGATTGATCGGCGATGCAAGATTTTACAAACAGTTCCGTTTTTTTATTCGGATTCGCAGTTAATTTAGCGGAATAGGTTAATCCTAACGCC
>JBJTJB010000021.1:0-1373 GCA_046095245.1 Bacteroidota bacterium
AGAATGACAGTGCCATCTTCAGCATAGCACCGGTATCGGATGGTGTGAATGCGACGATATACAACTGGACATTCAGTAACCCGAAAATGCAGATTTCGTCCGGCCAGGGAACTCCTTCAGCGAAATTCAGGTGGATTTCACAGGATGTGGATGCATCGATTATGGGAACCATGACTGTTGTGGTGAGTAACCCCTGCACAAGCTATACAGTGACACAGTATCTGGCGTACTCAAGTATTCGCCCTGTAACTCCTGGATCTATTTCCGGATCCGGTAGAGCATGCCCAGGAGATGTTGTCACCTACTCTGTAACATCCGTCCCACGTGCAACTTATTACGACTGGACTCTACCAACCGGAATGACGGCCATCGGCAGCGATTCGGCGAATGTGATCACGGTGTCGGTTGGAGCGAGCTTCAACGGCGGAGTGCTTACCGTAGCAGCCGGCAATCCATGTGGTCTCAGTGGCCCACGTTCTAAATCGATTACGGCTACGAGACCGACAACACCCGGTGTGATTTCAGGAATCACGACAGGCTTGTGCAACGCCGGCAGTACCAATTACTCTGTCAATCCGGTCGCAGGTGCCACCTCATACAGCTGGACGCTCAGTCCCGCTGGTGCCGGAGCCAGCATTATCGGTTCCACGACAGGGAATAGCATTCAGGTGAATTTCGGAAACAGCACAACAACGACCTATACGCTTAGCGTAAGCGCTGTGAACGGCTGCGGAAATTCGAACGCGCGTACGCTGAGCGTCAGTTTGCTGCCGGCCCGACCTGCAGCTATCACGGCCTCCGCCTCGCTATGCCCCGGAGCGACCATCACGTACAGCATACCGACAGTTACCGGAGCGTCATTGTATTCTTGGACAACGTCTTCAGGCGGAACCATACTTTCCGGACAGGGAAGTAAAACACTGACTGTGCAGTGGTCGGCCAATATCACCACCCAGCAAAGCGTCAGTGTGCGTGCCGTAAATGGTTGCGGTCAATCAAGTATCCGGAGCCTGACGCAGACCATTGGAACCTGTCTGCGCGAATCCGAACTCTTGACACAGGGACTGCAACTGGTGGTATACCCCAATCCGACCACCGGACCTGTCCTGCTGAGGTTTGTTAGCGAAACAGAGGGCGACTATCAGGTCCGGACCTTCGACCTCACAGGCCGCTTGATTCAATCCTTCACAGGAGGAGCCCGCATCGGAGAAAACATCATCGAGATGAATCTTCCCGAAGTGAATGCGTCCGGAGTGTACTTCATCGAAGTAGAAAGTGAAGGCATGGTTGAGCGCAAGAAAGTCCTGGTTGAATAAAATTCAATCGCCTTAAACCGCGAAACAAAAACGGGTCCCTATCGGGATCCGTTTTTG
>JBJTJB010000022.1:0-3972 GCA_046095245.1 Bacteroidota bacterium
GCTGTGTATTTTTTTGTTGCGCGGCCGGGTTATGACCTTGTGCTTTAATTAAGGTTTCCGTTCTAATGGTAATTGAAAACGACTTGCTTGCCGACACATATATTTGTTGTACTGGCTGAGAAATTTACACTCAAGGCACGAAGTGAAGTGATGGGCGTTTCCCAAACACCTCGACCATAAGTGAAGGTTCGTAAAAGCGTATTTGATGTGCTGTCGTTGAAAATCGACATGTCCACAATCGTTGTTCTGGAGGGTAGTCCTGTTGAATAGGGTGTCCAGGATGTTGCGGAGACCGTTTTATAATATACGGTTCCGCCAGTGGCTACGAACACGAGTTCATCGGAGCTGAAAAATTCATCGGCGATAATCGCTGCATGGTTGTAGTTCGGGAGGTTGTATTTTACCGAAGTCCAGGTTGCGCCATTGTCGGTGCTTCGGTAGGCATTTGTGTTGGCTACAAGATACACCACGTTCGGACTCGATTTGATACTTGTTATTCCGCCGGTCGAAACCGAGGTGATGGGAAGACTATAGGTCGTGAAGGTCGGAGCTGCGGAAAGTGCATCCGACGAGACTATCATTTTTCCATTGTTTGTAAGCACATACAATCGGTTGGGGTCGGCAAAGTTCGAGTGCATCGAAATGATTTTCACTCCGGTGTTGAATAGCGATGTCCATGCGGGCGTAGTTGCCGTCAGGTTGGTGGTGCGCAATACAACCGTATCACCTACGAATCCCAGATCGGGATTGCTGCGGTGGTAACAGATGTCAGTGAAGTCTGTCACGTATGAGGGTAAACCATAGGTTACAGCACTTCCGTTCACCAGTCGACGTCGGGGAATCTGTACCGTTCCCCAATCGGGAAGGAAATAATAAACCATCGAACTGTTGGGTCGATAGTCGAACACACAATGTGACTGCCAGTCGCCACCCCGGTTGGTAAACCAGCCACTACTGGTGGCATATAACTCCCCGTTGTCCTGGGTACCAATACTAACCATGTCACGACGTGTGGGACTCGTTCCGCCATGGTAAATTTCATATCCGAAAATACCATCGCTCTTTTGCACCCAGTTGTTCCCTCCATCGGTACTGAGCCAAACCCCACCATCGTTCATGTTCCAAAGCTGGTTGTTGTTGTAGGGACTGTTGACCGACTGGTGCATGTCGGTATGCACTTTTTGGTACCAATTGGTGAGCTGTGTCCAGGTCACGCCACCATCTGTTGACTTCCACACCACATGGGCTACGAAGTATACGATGTTCGGGTTTACCCGGTCGACTCCAAGCCCCGTGTTATAATCACCTTGACCAGGATCGGCTGAACTATTGGTGTATCCAGTCAGGAAAGGGCTTAGATTATCCTTTACAGCAGTAAAGTTGCTGCCCCCGTCTGTGGATTTAAACAAGGTACCACCCTTTGCGTTCAGGAAAAAGTACACCACATTGCTATCTGCAGGAGTTACAGCAACCCGCGTACCTCCACCGGATGTGTAGCCTGATGGAATGTAAATCCCACTGGTGATTTGCGTCCAGGTATCACCACTGTCCAGAGAGCGGTATAATTCTGCACCTCTCGAAGAGGCATAAAGGACTCGGATACCTGCTCCCGGCTTTGATTGCAAATCGTCCAGTGCGATGGTGGCGGATTTCAGCACCCAGGTTGCACCGGCGTCTGTTGTTTTATAAATACCTGTGTTGGTGGCAGCCACAATCGTGTTGCGGTTGTTGGGATCCATGATCATATCGACGATGATCTTACCTCCCAATCCGCTAGAAACGAATGTTTGCCCTCCATTGGTGGATTTGAATACGCCGGAACCGCTGGAGTAATAGTTGTGATCACCTCCTCCTAAATAAAGGACTTGGTCATCAGTATGGTCAATGCAAATGGATGCGAACCGGGTACCCAGTGGTAAATTGTCACTTCCTGGTGCTATGGCCCAATTACTTCCGCCATTGGTGGAGATGAACAACCCGCCTCGCGCACTTACAGCATACATTTTCTGGGAATTGCTCGGATGGAATTTCATCTGAGACACCCGGCTGATTCCATGAATCTGGCCGGATGCATTTGTAGGGAAGAATTCCGGCTTATATGCAGTCCACGATGCGCTTTGTCCAATGGAAATTAACGGAAGTGCAAGCAAGCAGAGGGCTAGTGCGATTCGTTGCATGGTGATGGTTGATGTGGTGTTCATGGATCTTACTTTTTCTCGTTCTGTATCCGTTTTTCAGCTTCTTCCTTTTCCCATATGGCTCTTCGCTCTTCATAGCTGAGAATATGTCCATTTTCCTGAACCCAGGGTTTTACTTCAATTACCCATTTATCGAATCGTTTGCTTTGGTATTTCAGGTATTCGGTTTGTTCCAGTTCGGATCCCGACAATTCCTTGCCAAGTTTTTGAAGTCGCTCCTCTTCACGTTCCGCTTCAGCCTGGCGTTCCTCTTTAGGCCGCTTGTTTTCTTTTTCGAATAACTCCGATTCACTTATCGGCTTTCTATGTGTCATCCAATAATTTTGGTATTCTTTAATGGCCTCAAAGAAATTGACGTTGGGATCTTCCATCATAAAGACCCAGCGCGGAGTTTCCATGCCCCCCGGCGCCTGCTGTGCAAACAGTTGGGTACATAGTGTCGAAAGGCCAAAGAGTAAGGTAAACTTCAGATTCATGGTTTTCATTTGCATAGTGCGAATAAAGGTACACTGGTTTGTTTGAGCAAAGCAAATCTAATAGGGCCCATAACTGGTCAATATTTGTTGCCGTCAAGCCTGATTGATATCATAAAATCCGGGTTAAATGGTTAACCCGGGGCTGGTTTTAAATCAGTGCCAGTGAAGTGCGGATAGCATTCGGAACAATGGAATTTTGATTCACATTCCCGTAAAAATGAAAAATGCCCCCTCAACGGGGGCACTTAGTTAAATGCTGCGGTGAGGGAGGGATTCGAACCCTCGGTACGGTTACCCGTACGACAGTTTAGCAAACTGTTCCTTTCGGCCTCTCAGGCACCTCACCGGCGGGGCAAAAATAGGGAAATCCCTTATTTCAGCCAACGACATTGATACGCCCGGTAACGAATTGGGTTACAGGTGAAGTTTTGTAGAGGCCAGCAGAGCCACTTCGACCATTGGCTGTAGGGCCTTTTCCCTGTCCTCTGGTGAAATCTCAACTCCAGTTGGAATGACATCTGAAATGGTCAGGAGGGTTCCGGCTTCTCGGTTTAAGTAACGTGCCGTTGCGAAAAGTGCAAAGGCTTCCATTTCAACAGCCGGACATTGGTTGTGCACAGCCATAGGGGGTGTGCCTTTTTCCGCCCGATAAAACACGTCGCTCGAGTGAATGTGGGCGGCATACAGGTTTCGATTTAGAGCCTGAGATGCCTGTTGGAGTTCGGAGAAACACCGCCCTTGTGCTTTTTGGCCTTCTTCGGTGAATCCAAAGGCTTCACGGGCAAAAGTCGATTCGCTGAAGGCTTCGCTTACATTGATCAGGTCGAAAACATGCAATGAGTCCGTGTAAGCGCCTGCTGTTCCGATTCGGATTATACTCTGTGCCTGGTAAAATGAGTACAGTTCGTAGGCGTAAATGCCGATACTCGGACAGCCCATTCCACTACCGCCGATGGTTACCTGAGCCCCTTGGTATTGACCGGTGAAGTAGAACATATTCCGGGTCGACGCAACCTGCCTGTACCCCTCCAGATACCGTTCTGCAAAATTCTTCGCTCTCAAGGGGTCACCTGCCAGTAACACCACCGGTGCGATATCCCCTGCGTTTGCATTGATGTGTAAACTCATCTTTATCCGGAATTTCAGGTAAAATTGGCCTGATTTCAGCGATTCCGGGGCGATTCGAACGCCCGACCGTCTGCTTAGAAGGCAGATGCTCTATCCAGCTGAGCTACGGAATCGGATGTACAAAAGTAGCCGTTTTCAGGCAGTGTGAATTTTCCCTATCTTCGCAATCC
>JBJTJB010000023.1:0-6811 GCA_046095245.1 Bacteroidota bacterium
CTTCAATCAGCTATCAGGTTGCACAACCCGTTACTCCTCCCTCAATCTCCGGACCCGGCAAACTTTGCCCCGGTCAGGCTGCAACCTTCTCTATTGCCTCAGTGGCTCGTGCTACCAGTTACTCCTGGTCAGTACCTGCCAACGTGAGTATCACTTCCGGTCAGGGTAGCAACATCATCACGGTGTCTGTGGCTGCCGGCTACTCAGGTGGTTCAGTTGCTGTAACTGCTTCTAACATTTGTGGAACCAGCCCGGCTCGTACCAGATTGGTAACCACCAACCTCCCTGGAACTCCGGGAGCAATCTCCGGCGATGCGGGTGGTGTGTGTAACGCTTCCGGTATTGTATACAGCATTGCTTCAGTTAGTGGTGCAACCAGCTACAACTGGTCTGTTTCTGGTGGCACGGTCGTTAGCGGTCAGGGAAGCACATCCATCACGGTTAATTTCGGATCCTTCACCAACGGTAGTGTAAGCGTACAGGCTGTGAATGGTTGCGGTTCAAGTTCGCTCCGTACCCTCACCGTCAAAGGTTCTCCTGCACAACCCGGGGCAATCAGTGGTTTGAAGAACGTATGTGCCGGTACTCAGCAGGCTTACAGCGTGGCTACCGTAGCCGGTGCAACCAACTATTCCTGGGTTTGTACTGCTGCAGGTACTGTTCTTGCACAAGGATCGAAGAACACCACTATACAGTGGAACACTGTTGCGGCTAGCCAGTCCATTTCGGTTACTGCTTCAAATGCATGTGGTAGCAGTCTCATCCGTGGTTTGAGCGGCATCAATGTCAGCGCGTGTGGTCGTACTGCTGATGCAGGCGCCTTCACGCTCTCTGCCTTCCCGAACCCGACTACGGGTCGCGTAACGGTTGTGTTTGACGCTCCTGAAAACGGTGATTATCGTCTGAGCGTCACTGACCTCAGTGGCCGCACGCTGATGATCGAAGAACTTGATATCCTGTCCGGCATCAGCCAGAAGGACTACGACCTGAGCGGTTACGCAGCAGGTATGTACTTCATGGTTCTCGAAAACGGCAAGGACATCCAGAAGATTCGTTTGGTAGTGGAGTAATCCGCTTCCGATACTCAAAAAAGGGGCTGCACGCGCAGCCCCTTTTTTTGTCCATTGAATCCAGGCTTGGATTCCATACCTTGTTCTTATAAACAGCCCATCGCCTATGTGGACCCTCACACGCAGTCTGGTTCTGTTCTTCCTGTTGGCCTCGCATTCGGTATGCGCCCAATCAGCTGTTGCCATCACCCAGCAGGAGCGGATACTGGTTCAACAGTGCATCGACAGCTTGGCTAACGGAGCGTTTACCGCAACCGACCTGCGCGGATGGAAGGTGTTGAGCCGCCAGGTCGACGAGCGTAATGCCCGAGTAATAGTTCATATACAGCAAACCTGCGATTCAATTCCTGTTTATGGAGTCGTTCATGCCATTGCCATCAAAGGAGATCGGGCATATGCTTTGCCCCTGTCGTTCATTCCAGAGCTGAAGAGGCAAGTCAATACCAGCCAGGCAACTACAACACCCATTCGTGCGGTAGAAGCCGCTATGCGGCATGCCGGTCTTCAGTTTGATGGTATCCTGCGCGATGAATCCGGCGGCAGTAACTCTGAACGCTATGTTGTTCCATTGGGCAATGCCTTGAATCGACCTGCCAGGGTGCGTTTGTGCTATCAACCCTGGAAGCAGGCAGTACGTCTTGCCTGGGACGTGAACCTCGACATGCGCGAGTCGGAGCATTGGTGGAACATCCGTGTAGATGCTGTTACGGGAATGGTGATTGCCGAGGATGACTGGACGGTTTCCTGCCAGCACAACCACAGCGATGCCATGACAATCCCCGATCCGGCATTCCCGACACCTCCAACCGTGGCTCAGTACACGGTGTTTCCTTATCCGGTAGAGAGTCCCATTCACGGATCCCGGCAGGTACTTTCAGACCCATCTCTTTTAAGCGCTTCCCCGTTCGGCTGGCACGATACATCCGGAACGCAGGGTGCTGATTTCACCATTACCAGAGGCAACAACGTGTACGCATACGAGGATGCCAACAACGATGATTTACCCGGTTTTTCGCCGGACGGAGGACCGACACTGATTTTCAATTATCCTTTTCATATCGATTCATCGGCCACGTTTAACCGCAGTGCTTCGGTGAGTAACCTGTTCTATACAAGCAATGCCCTGCACGATGTGCTTTGGCAGCACGGATTTGATGAGCAGTCAGGGAATTTTCAGTGGCATAACTATGGTCGGGGTGGAATTGGCGGAGATGAAGTGATGGCCGAAGGTCTGGATGGTGGAGGAACAAACAATGCCAATTTCGCTACCCCCGATGATGGGCTCGCACCGCGTATGCAGATGTACCTGTGGAATGGTGCAGGCTCTGCCACTTGCAGCTCGTTGGGGATTTTGTCGCCTGCCACCATTGCCGGAAATAAGTCGATCGGCTTTGCCAGCTATAACCCGCCACAGAACTTCAATATAACATCGAACCTGATTCTGGCAAACGATGGAATTGGAACACTGACAGACGGATGCAGTGCCTACACCAACGCCGCCGCAGTCGCCGGCAAAATTGTTGTGGTCGATCGGGGTTCATGCACTTTTCTGGATAAGACTTTTTATGCCCAACAGGCGGGCGCATCGGCTATTCTCATTGTGAACAATGTGACTTCCACCAGCCCTCCAAGCATGTCGGGCTTGCCGGGATTTACGGTGACGATTCCCACCCTTTCCTTGTTGTTCTCCGAGGGATCTGGAATCAAATCGCAGTTGAATTCAGGAAACACAGTTAGTGGTCGCTTGATTTATTGTCGTCCCGGTGCTCAGCGTGATGGGTCGTTCGATAATGGAATCATAGCGCACGAGTATGGCCATGGGGTGTCGAACCGCCTCACAGGCGGTCCGGCTGCATCCAGTTGTTTGTATAATATTGAGCAGGGTGGAGAGGGGTGGAGCGATTGGTTATGCTTGATTACAACCATTGAGCCCGGAGATCAAGGAGCTTCACCTCGTGGAATCGGAACCTTTGCACTCGGGCAGCCTGTTTCCGGAGGAGGAATTCGGCGCTATCCCTATAGTACAAATATGTCCGTTAATCCTCAAACCTATGCTGATGTAGCAGGGAGTACATCGGTTCATCAACGAGGTGAAATCTGGTGCGATGCGATCTGGGATATGACCTGGTTCCTCATCCGCGATTTCGGGTTAAACCCCACGTTAACAGCAGCAGGTGACGATTCTTCCGGGAATATCGTCGCCATGCGCCTCGTGCTTGAAGGCATGAAATTACAGCCGTGTAGTCCGGGATACATCGATGCCCGTGATGCCATCCTGCTTGCCGACGATATCCTGTACAGTAGCAAACACCGTTGTCAGATCTGGGAGGCTTTTTCCCGGCGGGGAATGGGATATTATGCATCCCAGGGGAGTTCAAATGCAATTGGGGATGAAACAGTCGATTTCACCTATCCGCCCTTCTGTCTTGCGCCTACGGTGCCTCCGCTTGCCGGATTTACGGCCGATGTGTTTTCGGCTCCCTGTCCCGGCACCATCCGCTTCAGCGACCAGAGCACCGGCAATCCACAACAATGGCAATGGGATTTCGGCGACGGAACCACTTCTTCCCGCCAGAATCCGGAGCATACCTATGCTCAGCCCGGCAACTATACCGTTCGTCTGAAAGCGATGAATTCATTGGGCAGTGATTCACTTGAGCAGGTGGCTTACATCACGATTACAGGGTATGAAGTACAAGTCAGTGCATCTCCTTCATCAATCTGCGCAGGTGATACCATCCAGTTAAGCACAGTAATCAGTGGCAACAACGCTGTTTCGGGTTATTCCGTTACCAGTATTCCCTATGCGCCCCTCAGCCCTTCAGCATCCACTACGGCGATTCCCTTGTCGGATGATCAGGTGAGTGGTCTGCAGGGTATCGGTTTCGATTTTTATTTTTTCGGGGAGAAGCAGACTTCTTTCGCCATTTCCTCAAACGGTTTCATCGGGTTCAGTGCTGCTCTTGCCAATGGATGCTGTACGGGTCAACATCTACCCTCCATTTCGGCGCCGAATGGCCTGATATCCCTGGCCTGGAATGATCTGAATCCCTCCGTTTCCGGCAGCCTCATCGATCACTTCCTTGTTGGCTCTCCACCCAACCGGAAACGCATCATCCGGTACAACACCAACCATTATAACGGACCGGGATATCCGATGAATGGGCAGATTGTACTTTTTGAAGGATCCAATATCGTTGAGCTGCACGTTCAAGCGATCACCTTTGTAAATGCCACTCCTACTACAATCGGTATCGAGAATGCCAAGGGAACGAAGGCCTTCACACCGCCCGGGCGAAATGCAGCGACATTCAGCACCGCCAACGAATCCTGGCGTTTCACTCCCTACGCCGTGTTCCAGCGTCAGTGGACAGAACCGGTCTCTTCCTGGGCCGATACAGTCAGTAGTCCCAGCTTGGAAGCCGAATTTCCGGATTCGGTTCAGGTGTACGTAACGGATGCGAACGGATGCGGTTCCTCCGGTTCACTGCTCCTCCCCGTTCAGTTGTGTGACGATTCAGCATCGGTTCAAGTCAGTCTTTTTCTTGAGGGGTATTTCACCTTGGGGCAAGAGATGAATCCTGCCCTGTATAACTCCGGGCTGAGCAATGACCCTGCAGCCTGCGATAGTATTTTTCTGGAATTCCGATCGGACAGCTCACCGTATGGTTTGATTCATACAGCTTCGGCGCTGCTGCGCACCGATGGTTTGGCTGAGCTGCGAATACCCGCCTCGCTGTTTGCCCAGCGTGTGTTCCTCGTTGTCCGTACGCGCAACGGAATTTCAACCTGGTCGAAAGTCGCTTCACGGATTTCGGGGAATACGGTCTTCAACTACAAGCAATAAAAAAACCCCGTCAGAAACGGGGTTTTCACGGAAGGTTGTGTCTGTTACTTTTTCAGGACAACGCGCTGCATGGCGGTTCCCTGATCGGTTACGGCTTTGAGGAAGTATACACCGTTTTGCAGGTCGCCCAATTCGATGGTGAAACCGGTGCCGGTCTGACGCAGTCGGAAGGACTTGACTTCATTTCCTAACACGTCAATCACCGATACGGTTCCGTTGCTGATCTGGCGCCCACGGAAATCGATGAAGAGGTTGCCGCGCGATGGGTTCGGATAAGCAGAAACACCCAGCGCGTTCTTAACCGGTGTATTGAGTCCGGTTGGTGAACCGCAATTGCTGTTTTGGTTGGTGTTGGCTGCGCCGGGTGTGATGCAGGCCCTGCGGAAATCGGTGGAGTCATCGTTGCTATCGGCCCCGTCAGGGTAGCGGCTGATACCATAGGTCTTGAGGGGAGCCTGTGGGATTCCGTTGATGGTGTCCTGAGCAATTACCGTGTCGCTCTCAGCCAGGGGTACTCCATTGCCCGAACCATTGGGAGGAGCACAGGTGCCTTCGTAGCTTACTGCATCAATGTAGTTCTGGGTGGCATTTTCCAAAAGCGCTATGGCATCGGGAGCTCCGTTCTGAATGAAGCCACTCTGATAGGTGTGAGTGAAATTCTGGTTGCAATTGGCAACGTTCCCGAAACCTGCACAGAGAACGAAGAATCCACCTGGAGCAAGCGTTTGCGCCGGCAATGCGATGGTGGCGTAAGGGGTGTTGTTGTTGCAGTTGACCAACAGGAGGGTGTAGTCCGACAAGGTGACCGGACTGGTTCCTGAATTGTACAGTTCAATGAATTCGGCACTGTCGACGGCAGGCTGGTCGTAGTCTACTTCGTTGATGACAAGTCCCTGAGCCTTTACGGTAAGACCGGCAAGCAGGGCAAAGAGAAACAGGATGTAATGTTTTTTCATGTGCAGGGTGTTGAATAGCTGGGCCAAAGCTACTGAATATCCCTGCACACGGGGGCAGTTCAAAAAATGCCTTGAAATGATTCCGGAAAGGAACCCTGCTTCAAATGCTGGTCAATACGCCCTTCACTTCGATCAGTTTAAGGTAGGGATCGATGACACGGGCAGAGCGTGTAGCCGCAATCTTATCGATGCGGTTGCGGTGCACGTGGTACCACAGCTGAATGTAATATCCGTTGAGGTGGTAGAGGTTCACCCTGTACTGGCTGTTTTGACGTACAATCAGAAAGGTGGCATGATGCCACACATGCCAGGCTTTTTCGTCGAAACTGAGGGTGTTGAAGGTGTCGGGGGTAGCTGAGATGTGTTGCATGTCCGTGTGAGGCTTGTAGGGGCAATTTACCCCTGGCCTCAGGGCGAACAGGTCAAAGTTTGGGCGAATTCAAGCCGAAAAGGGGTGAAAACAGACCTGCTGTAGGCTGTTTTCCACGTAGCGAATCCGCGTTTACAAGGGGATGTTGCCGTGCTTTTTACGCGGCAGTTTGGCTACCTTGTTTTTCAGCATGCGGAAAGCACCAATCAGTTTACTGCGGGTCTGTTCGGGGAGGATCACCTCGTCGATATACCCGCGCTCGGCTGCCCGATAGGGATTGGCGAAGTGTTCTACATATTCCTGCTCTTTCTCGCGCAGTTTGGCGGCCGGATCCTGCGCCTTGGCGATTTCACCCTTGAAAATGATCTCTGCAGCACCCCTGGCGCCCATCACGGCAATTTCGGCCGATGGCCAGGCGAAGTTCATGTCGGCACCGATGTGCTTGGAATTCATCACGTCGTAGGCGCCGCCGTAGGCTTTACGGGTGATCACCGTTACCCGGGGAACCGTGGCCTCGCTGAAGGCGAACAGCAGCTTGGCCCCGTTGGTGATGATGCCGTTCCATTCC
>JBJTJB010000024.1:0-6300 GCA_046095245.1 Bacteroidota bacterium
TCTTTTCAAGCCCTTCGTTGGTAGCAATCAGTGCTTGCGCAACCCGCTCCAGTTCCGATTGCTTTTCCAACACGGATCGTTCTATCTCCTTTCTCACTGTGATGTCGATGATGAAGGCTACTGTATACCGTTCGCCACGGATCATGATCTGGCTCAAACTGATCTCGACCGGAATAAGCCGGGCATCCTTGGCGCGTGCAAACAAATCAACCCCCACGCCCATGGGTCGGGATTGGGTTTGACCTTGAAATTGCTCGCGATTTCCCACGTGTTTTTTTCTTAATTGATCGGGTACAAGGGTCTCTATCGCTTGACCAATGAGTTCGCTTGGATCATATCCGAACATACGGGCAGCTGCAGGATTCACCAACGAGATAATACCCTTTGCGTCAGCCAACACGATGCCTTCGGATGCATTATTAAACAAGGTGTCAATCAGTTCCGATTTATTGAAATGTTCCATACCATGAAGCCAGAATGTAGCCGATTAAAAATAGGGAATGAAACGAGGCAACAATCAGCCCTCCTGGGTTTCCGGTTTAAGCGTACTGATTCCAAGCAGGGCATACAAGGGGCAGATTCCGACAATTCCGGTTACAAAAGGAATCAGACCAAGCATGGCCCAGGCTGAATTATGATACACAAAAAACATAGCTACCGATACACCTAGGAACATGCGGATGACACGGTCGGTTGTGCTTTCGTTCGATTTCATGGTTCTGGATTTAGGATGACCAAAACTAGACCTACAGAAATCGGATGAGAAAAACCCTGGTCAGCCAGCGAACTGACAAAAATCAGTTTTGACTAAATGAAGAAGGATTCCCCCTGGGTGGGTATCACGATATCACTAAAGCCTTTTCCATGAAGCCGGTTCTTGAAGGCAAGGAGGGCATTCTCCTCGCCGTGCACTAAAAAAACCCGCGTAACCTGATCAGGCTTAAGGCAGGAGAGATACTCCATCATTTCTTTGTAATCGTCATGTGCACTGTAGGCATCCAGCACCTCAACGCGCGCCTTCACCGGATGCATTTTTCCAAAAATCCGAACCTCCGGTTGACCCTCTATCAACCGCGCACCCAGGGAGCCTGGGGGTACGAATCCGACAATCAGGATGGTGTTTTTCCGATCACCGATGGTGTTTTTGACATGGTGCTTGATTCGGCCTGCCTCAAGCATACCGGAAGCAGAAATGATGATGCAGGGCTCTTCGAGCGTATTGGGCGCTTTGGAAGAATCCGCATCACGCACGTACACCAACTTATCGAAACCGAAAGGATCTTCATCCTGCTTCATGTATTCGATGATCTCCGGATTGAAGGTGTTCCGGTGCTTTTGCATTATCGCTGTAGCACTGATGGCCAGAGGTGAATCGACATATACCGGAATGTGGGGCAACTCGCCGCTGTTGTGTAGCCGGTTGAGCGTATACACAAGCTCCTGCGTACGGCCAAGCGAAAAAGCAGGAATAATGAGTTTGCCCCTACGATCGATACAGGTTTCCTTCACCACACGCAACAAATGCTGCTCGGCATCGACCACCGAGTCATGCAAGCGGTCACCATATGTCGATTCAGTGATGAGAATATCGGCCTGCGGAAAAGGAGCAGGAGGGGGAAGGATGATGTCTCCACTTCGTCCTGTATCACCTGAATAAAAGACTTTCCTTTCGCCTTGTGGTTCATCAAATACGATTGATACAGCCGCACTCCCGAGGATATGACCCGCCTCGGTCATCATGAAACGGATGTGTTGGTCAATATCTGTCCATTCACTCAGCGGTACGGCCGCAAACTGTCGCATCGCCTTATACACATCATCAATCGTGTAAAGTGGAGAAAGTGGGCGGCTTCCATGATGAGCCCGCTTCCGGTTAAGGTAAACCGTATCACTCTCCTGGATGTGTGCGCTATCGGCCAGCATGATCTGACACAGATCAATCGTAGCCTGTGTCGCGTAAATTGGTCCGGTAAAACCCTCTCGAACCAGGTGTGGAATGTTACCTGAATGATCGATATGCGCATGAGAAAGAATCAGTGCATCCACTTCGGAAGGATCGAATCCGAAATGCCTGTTCACATCCTGATTATCGCCACCCTTGTTCTGGAAGAGTCCGCAATCGAGCAGGATTTTTTTTCCGCGCTCTGTAGTAATCAGGTGTTTGCTACCGGTTACCGTGCGCGCTGCACCAAAAAAGGTCAGTTGCATATTCAGGTGTTTGTTTCCGAATGGAGTGGTTTCAACCGGTCAATCCGGAAAATCACTTACTGAAGAAAGGGGATACAAGCAACTCTTTCACTCCGGGAGTGTAGGTGTAAAATCCACTGCCCGATTTCACGCCAAGGTGTCCGGCAGTTACCATGTTGACCAGGAGCGGGCAGGGGGCATACTTCGGATTTCCGAATCCGTCATGCAATACCTTCAGAATACTGAGGCATGTGTCCAAGCCGATAAAATCGGCCAGTTGCAAGGGCCCCATCGGATGAGCCATGCCCAGTTTCATGACCGTATCGATTTCGGATACGCCGGCGACACCTTCAAACAAGGTGTAAATCGACTCGTTGATCATCGGCATGAGAATCCGGTTGGCTACGAAACCCGGGTAATCGTTCACTTCGACCGGTACCTTACCGAGGGCTTTGGATAGTTCCAGAATGGTTTTGGTGACCTCATCGGAAGTGGCATAACCACGGATGACCTCTACAAGCTTCATCACCGGAACAGGATTCATGAAATGCATGCCGATCACGCGATCGTTGCGCTTTGTGGCCGCTGCAATCTGTGTGATACTGATGGAGGAGGTGTTTGAAGCGAGAATACATGCTGGAGCACACAGGCGATCGAGGTCCGCAAAAATCTTAAGCTTCAGGTCCAGGCGCTCCGTGGCGGCCTCAACCACCAGGTCAGCAGATGCAACGCCCTTCGCAAGATCGGTGGTTGTACTCAGCCTCGATAATGACGCTGCTTTGTCGTCTTCAGAAAGGCTGCCCTTGGCAACTTGTCTGTCCATGTTTCTCGCAATGGTTTCCATCGCCTTGGTTAAAGCCTCTTCCCGCACATCAATGAGTGACACGTGGTAACCACTTTGCGCGAAAACATGAGCAATTCCATTGCCCATCTGGCCTGAACCAATTACTGCAATCGTTTTCATAGGATAAACGTGTTAGAAATGAGTTGCAAAACTAACGGAAGCCGAGGCACCATTTTATTACCTATTATAGGTAATGCAGTATCGGTAATTTAAAGGACAAAAAGGAAAGTCAGGAAAAGGAAGACCCACAAGGCGTCAACAAAGTGCCAGTAGATTCCAAATAGCTGTAGTCTGCTTTCCTCATTAGTATCCGAAAAGAATAAGATACGACGGACATCGTCTTGTAACATTTCAGCACAACGAATATTCAGGAAAAACAAGTACACCATACCGCCGAAAACGTGTAGAAAATGCAATCCGGTAATAAGGTAAAGGAATGTTGTTCCGGCGGCACCATCGAAAACGTGCCCGCTGTTATACAAGCTCGTCCATCCATCAATTTGCAGGTAGCCGAACACCAGACTGCAGAGCAGGGTAGAGGCCAGGGTAATTGCAAGTGGTTTTCCCCGATCATTCCTGAAGAAACCGCGACAAAGGGTGAGCAGATAACTGCTGAGTAGAAGTACCAGTGTACTTAGGGTGAACTGCTTCGGCAGTGTCAGATTCTCAATGGGTGGATTATACGTTGACCAGATGATGAACATGACCACGAGGGCAATGAACAAGACACTGGAACCAACGAGAGCGAGAAACATGAAAGTACGCTGCGGCACAGCACGCTCGCTTTGTTTGCGGGTATAATCACCACGCACAGGCTGACCAGCCTTGTATTCGCTCATGTCGCTCATGGATGATAAATATAGGAAAAACGGTCCTTCGGCCAAAGAAAAAAATGCCAGGATTTATCCCTGACTTTTCAATTTAATCTCCTCGAGAGACCAGGCCTGTGCGGGGGATCTGAAGCCGGGCTTAACGGATTTCCAGACCTTACCGAACAATTCGGATTTCCGGTAGGCGTCCAAATCAGCCGCCATTCTCCAGCGACTGATGGTGTAATACACCTCCGGATCCTCCGAATCGCGATACACATGCAATTCAAGGCAGCCCGGAGCCTCTCTGATTGAAGCCTCGAAACGCTCCAGGGTCTGTTCGAACCCCTTCACCGCATCCGGCCTGAAACTCAATCGGACAACCCGTGTAATCATCTATTTGAACTCGATGCGGATGATATCATTGATGCGCAATCCCATCAATTCATAGGCATTCCCTTCGCTGATGGCGATTTCGAGGTGTCCGGCATCATTGAAAATCGCCAAAAAAGTACCGGGCTCCCCAATGCCATAATGCGGGCTGATCGTATTGATGATGTAAGAGGACTTGCGAAAAACGATTTCAAATGCACGTCCCTTGCGCTGCCGTTCGAACAAATCGCGTGTGATATTGGTGACAATGTTCCCGAACCGATCCCAATACATCACCACACCACGAATCAAATCGTCCTCGATGGTAGGCTGGAACATGCGCTTTTCGATGAAATCGGTGGGGCGATGTCCAAGTTCGTACAGATTTTTCCCGCCAATGAGACTGGATGCACAATCCGTCACCAGAGCAAATGGAAACAGTCCGACTTCGTTCTCGCCGGGGTGTGCAGCAACCACATCAACAGGCTTCTCGTCGAACACCATGGAAAAAAAGCCATCGTTCATACCAATGAACATATGGCCATCTTTCTTGACCAATAACAGCTCGGATGGTTTTCCGTAAGGCTTGGAATGGAGACCGATGATATGCAAGGTTCCGGCTGGATAGAAACGCAGCGCATTTCTGAAAACATATGCAGCCTGTTGAATGTCGTGACGCATAATGTCATGACTAACATCAATGATCCTTACATCAGGAATCGCACTATACAACGAACCTTTGAGGGCGGCAACCGCATAATCCCGGGTACCCCAGTCGCTGGTGAGTGTAATCAGTTGCATCGATTGCAAAATTACCAATTCCATTCCTAGTGAAATCTTTCTGTCCGGGTTTCGGCAATTGCCCGTATTTGCTGAACTTCGTCCCATGAGGCCGACCAACGAAAATCCGATCGGAGACGTCATCCGGAAGATGATGGACAAGTACGAATTGACCGAGGGCGTGCTGAACGAACGCATCAACTTGCTATGGCATGAAACGGTAAACGATGCCATTTCAAGGCGGACTGTTTACATCCGATTTTCACAGGGGATATTGCATATCACCATGAATTCATCGGTCATTTCCCATGAATTGTCCATGATGCGCGATGAGTTGTTGAACGAACTCAACGGAAAACTCGAATCACCCGTCATCCGGGAAATTCAGATACAATAAAAAACCCCGGTTTTGCCGGGGCTCTATCTGGGGGAATTGCGCTTAGAAGCGCTCGAACTCACTGAAGAAGAAATTGCCCTCACGGTCGGCGTTTTCATCGCTGTCGGAACCGTGTACGGCATTCGCCTCAATGGATTTTGCAAAAAGCTGGCGTATGGTGCCGGGGGCTGCTTTTGCAGGATCTGTGGCTCCGATGAGATTCCGGAAATCCTCAACGGCATTCTCTTTTTCGAGGATGGCCGCATAAATGGGTCCCGACGACATGTACCGGACCAGCTCACCATAAAATGGACGCTCGCGGTGGATGGCATAGAACTTACCGGCCGTGTCTTCGCTCAGTCGGGTATATTTCATGGCCACAACACGAAAGCCGGCCTTGAGGATGTGATCGAGAATGGCTCCGGCATGTCCGTTCTGGACTGCATCGGGCTTAAGCATGGTAAAGGTTCTGTTGGTTGCCATGGTGCTGTTTCGTTGTGTATCGTTTGTTTCGGGCTGCAAAGGTAGCTTGTTTGCTACTACGTGTCACCGCCAACCCTTCATTTTTGAGTTACCTTTGAGGCCTATGCAGGTCCTATTTCCATCCGACGACCTTCAGCGTTTACGCGAACTGACGGATTCTCAAATTCCGAAGTCGATCGTCATCACAACCCATCACAAACCGGATGGTGATGCCTTGGGTTCATCCCTTGGCCTAATGCATGTCCTGCAGGCTGCAGGGCACCGAGTCACCGTTGTTTCTCCCAGTGAATTCCCCTCCTTTCTGGATTGGATGAATGGAAGCGGGAACGTGGTGAATTTCATTGCGGAACCCGATTCTTCGCGCGCATTGTTTCAGCAGGCCGGCTGATGTAGTGATCAAAACCCAGCGCTACAATGAGGTGAACCAGGAGTTCTGAGGTCGACGCGTG
>JBJTJB010000025.1:0-1630 GCA_046095245.1 Bacteroidota bacterium
GTGTTGTGTTATTGACCTACTACAACCTTGGCGTAACGCAGGACTTTATCGTGCAGCCAGTATCCTTTTTCAACTTCTTCGATGATTTTTCCTTTGAGCGAAGCATCTTCAACAGGAATGTTGGTGATGGCCTCATGCAGGTCTGCATCAAATGGGGTTCCGGCAGCGTCCATGGCTTTCAGTCCGCGTTGTTCCAATGTGCTCTTCATTTTCTGCTGGATAAGCAGTATGCCTTCTGAAACCCCTTTTCCTTCATTGGATGACATGGCTTTGAGCGCCCGGTCAAAATCGTCGAGGATAGGAAGTAAGGCCGACATCAGGTCAGAGGATGCAGTTTTAATCAGATCTGCCCTTTCGTTCCGGGTCCGACGTTTATAATTTTCGAATTCGGCGTAAAGGCGGACATGCTGGTCACGGATCTCGCTGAGTTCGCGTTGAAGCACTTCAATGGGATTGGCTTCCGTATTTTCTGAAATGGTAGCAGACGGGTTGTTTTCCTCGTGGTTTTCCTTGTTCGCGTGTTCTTCGTTCATGGTGTAATTGAATCTGTAAGGCCGGCGGCGGGGGGCAAAAATAGTGCCCGCAGCAGGTATTGGGACAATTTGGCAGGAAAAAGAAAGGGCCGCTTGGGGCGGCCCTTCAGTTCAGTTGAATCGGATTATTTACCCTGGGTATTTTCGCCTTTGGCTTTTGCGTCTCCCGCGTCACCACCGGCTACGTAGCCTTCCAGGGCTTCTTCCAATCCTGCACCGCGAAGCGCACGGGCTACAATCACCCCGTTACCATCAATCAGGAAGTTGGCCGGGATGGAGTTTACACCGTAAATACGGGCAGGTTCGGATTGCCATCCACCCAGGTCACTCACAGGTAGGGCCACTCCAATTTGTCTTTTTGAATCGCCTTGATCCAGGCTTCTTTGTTTTGATCGAGGCTTACGCTGTAAACCGTGAATCCTTTGGCGTTTTTGAATTTTTTGTCCTTGAATTTCTGATAGGCAGCAACTACGTGCGGGTTTTCCATTCTGCAGGGGCCGCACCAGCTTGCCCAGAAATCCAGTAGCACCATTTTGCCTTTCAGCGAACTGAGTGCAATGGTTTTTCCTTCCGGTGAGGTGTAGGCCAGGTCGATGGCTTTATTGCCGATTGCGATACCGGCTTTGGCCTGCGGAGGGGTGTACGATGAGAGGGAGATGGCAGAGAGTGCCAGGAAGCCGCCGACCAGCAGCAGCGCAAATGTCTTGTTCATGAGGTGGATGATTTTCTGAGTTCGGGGCGTTTTTGGCAAAAATAATACCAAAAAGGGTGTGCGTCAACCGGATCAGACCCGGCGGATTTGGGCACCAAGGGCATTGAGTCGGTCGTCTATCCGCTCGTAACCCCTGTCTATCTGTTCGATGTTGTGAATCACGCTCTTTCCTTTGGCACTCATGGCTGCAATGAGCAAGGCCACACCCGCACGGATGTCGGGCGAGGTCATTTGGATTCCCCGCAAGGGTTGTTTGCGGGCCAGTCCGATGACGGTCGCTCGGTGTGGGTCACACAAGATGATTTGTGCACCCATATCGATCAGTTTGTCGACAAAGAACAAGCGGCTTTCAAACATTTTCTGGTGAACCAGTACGGTGCCTTGA
>JBJTJB010000026.1:0-1058 GCA_046095245.1 Bacteroidota bacterium
GGGATACAAAGCACATTGGCATCGCTGTGTTGTCGCGCAAGGCTGGCTATTTCGGGGGTCCAGCACAAAGCGGCACGGATTCCGGTGTGTTTATTCGCCGTGATGGCCACTCCGTTGGCGCTCCCGCACAACAGGATTCCAAAAGCTTGAGGATCCGCTTCAACCGCACGGGCCACGGCATGGGCATAATCGGGGTAATCGGTGCTGTCGGTACTGTGCGTACCGTGGTCGCTGAGGGTATGACCGAGCTGGCGCAGGTCATCGGCCAATAGCTGTTTCAGATCGAAGCCGGCATGATCACTACCGATGTGGATGTGCATTTGAAGGTGCTTTCCGGCGAAGTTAATCCCTTTCGATGCGTCATCAGGGCTTTGCATACGGAAAACGGCGCGCCGGGCCTACGGCAGCATATCCATCGATTCCGAGCGATACCTGACTCCCGGCCTGGTCGAGCAGCAAAAAGCCGTCATCGGCCATGATGGCTGCGGGGAACGCCAGGTGCTCTATGGCTCCAATCACAAAAAAAGTGTTGTTGTACGGTATAGGAATCACCTCTACCAGCCGCAGGCGATACCGTACACGGCTTTCTTTCACGTATGGCACCGGTACTCCACGGGTGAATTCCGGGGTGAATCCGCACGTTTCGAACTCACTGACCCCCTCGGGATATTTTGCACTGGTTTGATGCGCCTGCTGAACCAGATCGCCATGGATATGATTGATGGTATAAACTCCCGTGGACTCGATGTTGGACAGGGTATGGGGTGCCGCTTCACGCGGTCGGTTCACAAAACCCACCAGAGCAGGATCGGCACCCAGGTGAACGATGTTACTGAAAACGGCCAGGTTGGTCTTTCCCGATGCATCGCAGGTGGCAATGAGGCTCACCGGCTTGTAGCCACTTAGTGAATTGATCAGATTGCCCCGGGTGAAGCGGTCAAGGGCGGCGAGGCCCGATAAATCGTATTCCATATTCATGGCTCGTCAACAATCGGATGATCGTTCGGGTTTAAACCTGCCGGACTTTGTCTGCAGGTCTTTCTGATAAATCCGGAAGC
>JBJTJB010000027.1:0-4832 GCA_046095245.1 Bacteroidota bacterium
CTCCTGCCTCCCCCAGCTAACAAGCGTAATCGGCCACTCAATTCAATGTTAGTCCGTTTAAATCAGACCATCCTAACCCGTACGCATTACCGAAAAACAGCGCCACACCCCTGGTATGAAACCGCTTTGAACCACCCTTTCGGGAGGTTCAGGTACATTTCTGCTTGCGAGGTGTTAGTCGCGAACAATCCGCATGGTACTGCGGTTCCCTTTTTCATCGCGGATCTCAACCAGGTAGGTGCCCGCGTCGAGATGTTTCATTTCCACCCTCACATCCCGATTGAAGCGAAGTGGTGCAATGACCTGCTTCCCGCTTAAATCCAGCACACTCAGGGTGTAATCCCCCGCATTGAGCACATTTACACCAAGCTCTCCGTGCGTCGGGTTGGGATAGGCGCGGATGGTGTTTCCGGGTTGCAGCTCAGCAAGTCCGACAGCCGAAACAGTGTAGCATGCCGAAGTGTCGGTACAGCCGTTGCGGGTGATTTGAAGTGCGTAATTGCCGTTCGAGGTCGGCGTGAAGGTTGCAGCAGTGGCACCAGCAATGGTGGCGAAATTGGCGTTGCAGTTGAGCCACTGGTAGCTTGCACCCACCACATTGACTCCACTCAAGGTGATTCCGTTCAGGCTCACACTGGTGTCGGGGCTTCCCACAAAGAGGATTCCAACTCCGGAGGTAAGACTCAATCCGCAATCAACCGATACGATGCACCGGTAGAAGCGGTTGTTGAATGTAGTGCTCAATCCCGTCAGACTGAGTGTAGGACTCGTCGCTCCGCTGTACACGCCGCCATCGTTGATGTTGGTCCACACGATCCCGCCGTTGGTGCCTTCTTGCCATTGATAGCTTGGATTCTGACCACTGGCCTGTACCGTGAAACTCGAGTTACCACCGGGGCATGAGCCGCCATTGATGGGCTGACCAGTGAATTGAGGAAAGTCGCACTCTCCGTAGCGGCAGAAAAAAGCATCTGTACCACTGACCTGAGTGAGGTTGTTGGCCGGATTCAGCGGTTCGAAATAGCATATTGGACCACCGTAGTAACCTGCGAGGCAAATATCACCGCTGGAGTTGAAAGCAATGCCACGCATGTAGTCGAGTTGTACGGAACCGATTTTATGGGCCCAGATGAGTTGTCCGTTCAGGGGATTGTATTTTGAGGCAAATCCATCGCGGTTGCCGTAGGAGCGTAACCAAGGGTCCTGAATGGAAGGTGTGAAGTCGGCCGAGTCTATGAAGTCACCCACGAGATAAATTTCGCCGACCGCATTGGCCCTTACCCCACGGGCATTGTCCACTCCGACACCGCCTACCGTAGTTGCCCAGTTCAGCACACCGTTGTCCTGCATGGAAATCAAAAACACGTCGGCACCACCTCGGCTTTGGAAGAACAGGGTGTCTGCTCCGGGTGCCAGATCGGCATTGGCGTTAAAGAAACCCATGGCGTAGGTTGTGGTGCCCACGGTGGTGAGCGAGTTCAGGTTGTCGGTTCCGTTTCCACCGAACGACCAGGAAGCCTGATAGGTGCCATCGTTGGCATATCGCGCAATGAAACAATCCGATTGCGTGCCGGCCGTAGTCAACGATGTTCCGGTGAGCGAGTCCGTAGTCAGTGATCCGATGAAGTTGCCACCAACTACAATGCGGTCCTGGGAGTCGATGGCGATGCTGCGCAAGTAGTCCGAGTTCGGTCCTTGAAGGCTCTTCCCCCAGAGGATTGTACAGGTGCTGTCGAGTTTGAGGATGCAGGGTTCATATGAAAATCCGCTGCCAACACTGTTGTATAATACCAGGCCGGCGCCGATATCGAGCGAAGGACTTCCGAATTCTCCACTGAGATATACATTGCCCTGACTGTCAAAAGCTATGCCTTCAATGTAGTCGGTGTTGGCTCCGGCCGCGGTGTAACCGTGAAGTAAGTTGCCGTCGGGAGTGTATTTTGCCAGAAATCCGTCAACGCCTGCAACAGAGCTGATATTGGTCGAGTCTGGACCCGGGTCAAGATCCATGACTTGCGTAAAATCACCGGCAAGGTACAGGTTACCTGCTGCATCCATGCGCATGGCGCGGATGTTTTTGGTTCCCGTGCCCCTAAGGGATTTAGCCCAAACCAGGGCACCCAGGTTCGAATATTTCGCCAGAAAGATATCACTGGATGTTCCCGTAGCCGTGAGGTTGAATTGAGTTGTGCCCGGATCAAAATCACAAATGCCCGTGAAGCGGCCCGCAACATAAAGGTTACCGGCGGCGTCGGTTTCGATCAAGTCGGCATTGTCGGTACCCGAACCGGCCATGCGCCCCTTGATATCGAATACGGGGACTTGTTGAGCATTTGTACTCAGATTGAAGAGGAGGATAGCGATGAAGGAAAGGCCGAATCTTTTCATGGGTGAATTGATGATACGCAATAATAACAAAAAGGGCGGGATTGCTCCCGCCCCTGCATGGGTGTGTATGTGCTTAAAAATTCAATTGAGCCTGTAAGCGCAGGAGCTGACCCTTTTGAAGGTTGTCCTGGATTTTGAAGTCCTCAAATCGGCGGGATGAGATGGTATACATGGCAACGAATTCGAAGTTTTTGGAGGGCTGCCATTCAACACCGATTTCAGTCTCCTCCACACGGTAACTTCTGGCGTCCAGTTCGTGTTTTTTTCCGCCATCATAGTTCTGCCAGCGGGCAAAGGGGAACAGGATGTGTTTTCCGATGCTGGTTTTGTAATTGATCATGACGTAGCCCCCTTTGAGGTTACGGGTTTCGATGGAGTCGGTAACGGTATTGAACTCGGGACCTTTACCGACGTTGTATTCGGCCATGATTCCAAACGGTTTTGGATACAAGACGAAAGTAGCTGCAGCTCGTTCGTCGAGGTCTTGGTAATCGGATGCCACTTTGGTACCCGTGCTGATCTGGTCTTTGGGAATGACAAATCGCCCGGTATAGCCCTGTACGCCCGGTTCGATCAGTTGGTTGCCGATGGAAATCGGGTAGGTAACCCGGGCAACGATGTGTTGGTTGTTGTTGAGTTCGGGTTTGTTGGCGGTTTGACCGTTGTAGGCTCCAATGCCGAAGATGCCATAATCCCCCGATCCTTTCAAGCCTTCCGCTATCAGACTTGAATACAGTTTGCGGATTCGCTCCGGAGCATAATAGAACATGACCCCGAGGTCGCGTTCGTTGCTGACCGCACTGTTCAAGGCATCTGCACGATCGAGGGGAAGACGGTTTTGGGAGCTTTGCATGTTTTCAAATCCGAAGGGTATTTTGCTTTGGCCTATACGGAACCTGAATTCGTTTTTCGGATCAACTCCGATGTCGAAGTAAGCATCGCGGAGCTGGGCGAAGTGCAAACTGGTTGAACTGGCTGAGCTGGCGAAATCGGGCTGTATGTAGAAATAGACCTGTTTGGACAATTGTCCGAACCAGATGATGCGCACCCGGCGGAGGAAGAATCCTCCATTATCGCCCCAACTGCGGTCACACTGCTCACAGCGCAAGTCGGGATTGGTTTCGAGCAGGCGGTTGTAACGGGCCTGTACATAGCCGCGTATGCTCATCGATTCGAACCACTTTTTTGGGGTTTCCTTCTTGACGGTGTCAGGCGTTGACTGGGCATTCAACACCGCAGAGGTAATCAGCAACAGCGCTACCAGAGAGAGGGATTTGATTCTTGACCGTAGGGACATCTTATTGAATTGTTATGGTTTAGTTATGATATGAACGTTAGGTATTGGGGTATGGGATCTGTTTTTAGCTCTGACAAATTCGCCGATTCCATTCCAATGCTTGATGTTGGATTGGTTTATTCGCGGAACAAAGAACTTAACATTGGCTTAAGTATTCCTTAATCAACTTCAATCATAACCATATCTTAAAGATTGTACCTTCCCCTTAATGTTTTCGTAACATTCGGGTAATGGCCCCTCGGGGCCCCTGGAAAGAAAAAAGAAGGAAATATCAGACGCGCTCAAAAACACCCGCCGCACCCTGGCCGGTACCCACGCACATGGTCACCATGCCGTAGCGCTGTTGTCTGCTCTCAAGTTCATGCATGAGTTGCACACTAAGCTTGGCTCCCGAGCAGCCCAGGGGATGCCCCAGGGAGATGGCCCCTCCATTGACGTTGACGCGTTCAGGGTCGAGGGAAAGTTCACGGATGACGGCCAGGCTTTGCGATGCGAAGGCTTCGTTTAGTTCAATCAGGTCGATGTCCTGTTGCTTGAGCCCGATGCGTTTGAGTACGTTCGGAATGGCTGCAATAGGGCCGATGCCCATCACCCGGGGTTCAACGCCGGCTACGGCATAGCCAACAAAGCGCATCCTGGGTGTCAAGCCAAAGCGCTTCAGGATGTTTTCGGATACAACCAGTACGAAGGCTGCTCCATCGCTGGTTTGTGAGCTGTTGCCGGCCGTTACACTACCACCGGCTGCAAATACCGGCTTCAGGCTTGCAAGTTTGTCCAGGCTTGTATCGGCTCGCGGACCCTCGTCGGTATCTGCGATGGTCTCGCGGATTTTCGTCTTCTCGTTTTGATCCAGGTAGGTTTCTCGAATGGGATAGGGGACAATCTGGTTTTTGAATCGGCCTGTCTGGATAGCCTGCAAAGCCTTTTGGTGTGATGCCAGTGCAAAAGCATCCTGATCCTCACGACTTACCTTATACTGCTTGGCAACCTCTTCGGCCGTGAGCCCCATGCCCCAGTAGTAATCGGAATGGTGCTTGGCCACTTCTGCGTTGAGCGCAATGCGCCACCCGCCAAATGGGATGGGGCTCATGCACTCCACACCTCCCGCAACGATGCAGTCGGCCATTCCCGATCGGATCCTGTCTGC
>JBJTJB010000028.1:0-8342 GCA_046095245.1 Bacteroidota bacterium
GGTCGGCACCGGCGAAACCTGGACGCGTAACAGCGTATCCGTGGGTGATGGGGTGTACAAGACCAGCGACGGAGGAAAGAACTGGACCCGCATGGGCCTCGAAAAATCCGATCGCATTGCATCCATTCAAATCCACCCGAAAAACCCCAATGTGGTGTATGTGGCTGCATTGGGTGCTTTGTGGGGCGATAGCAACGAGCGCGGTGTGTACAAGACCGAAGACGGCGGAAAAACCTGGACCAAAATCCTGTTTGTGAACAACACAACCGGTTGCTCGGAGCTCGTGATGGATCCATCGAATCCGGATAATCTCTACGCTGCATTCTGGGAATTCAGACGCACGGCCTACTCATTCAGTTCGGGAGGCCTGAACAGCGCCTTGTACAAATCAACCGATGGAGGCAAAACCTGGAAGAAACTTCAGCAGGGCCTCCCTGCCGGTAAACTGGGTCGCGTCGCTGTCGCACTGGCACCCTCCAATCCATCAATCGTGTATGCGGTGATGGAAGCCGAGAAGAAAGAAGAGAAAGGACTGTACCGCTCCGACGATGGCGGTCAAACCTGGAAATTCCTCAACGGAGATTTCGGTCTCACGGTCAGGCCCTTTTATTTTTCGCGCATCAGCGTCGATCCGAAAAACCCCGACATCGTGGTCAAGGCCGGCCTCTTCGGTTCCATCAGCCGCGACGGAGGGAAGACCTTCAAGAGCCTGGGTTCCATGCATCCCGATATCCACGACATCGCGTTCGATACCCGCCATTCCGACAAACTCTTTGTGGCCACCGATGGTGGATTGTACCGCTCCCTCGACGGCGGATCGAGCCTCGAACAGATCGAAGACCTTCCGCTAAGCCAGTTCTACCATGTCAGTGTCGACAACCGTGAACCCTTCCGCGTGTACGGTGGCTTACAAGACAACGGGAGCTGGTTCGCCCCTTCGGCCAGTCCGGGTGGGGTAGAGGCCCGCGATTGGGAAGTGGTAGGGCAGGGCGATGGCTTCCGCGTGTATCCTCATCCCACCAACCCGGATGTGGTGTATTCTGAAATGCAGGGTGCCGAAGCCATGTGGCGCTTCGATGTGCGCAAACAGGATCTCAAAGTCATTAAGCCTTATCCTGTGCAGGGCGACCCCAAATTGCGCTTTAACAGGAATGCAGCCCTCAGCACCAGTAAACACCATCCCGATCGCCTGTACGTAGGCAGCCAGTTTCTGCATGTATCCGAAAACCGCGGCGACAGCTGGGAAAAACGCTCACCCGATCTGACCACCAACGACAAGAACAAACAAAACCAGGAAGCCTCCGGCGGATTGTCGGCCGACAATTCCGGTGCCGAAAACCACTGCACCATTTTCACCATTGCCGAATCGCCGCTCAGCGATCAGGTCATTTGGGTGGGTACCGACGATGGCAATGTGCAGATAACCCAGGATGCAGGAAAAACCTGGACCAATGTGGCAGCCAATGTGAAAGGCATACCGGCCGGAACCTGGTGCTACCACATCGAAGCCAGCATGCACGGCAAAGGTGTCGCTTATGCGGTATTCGATGGCCATACCCGCAACGACTACGCTCCGTACGTTTTCAAAACAACCGACTTCGGAAAAACCTGGACCTCCATCACCACAAGCGACATCAGCAGTTTTGTGCGGAACATACAGGAAGATTACGTGAATCCTGATCTCCTGTTCATCGGTGCGGAGAACGGATTGTACATCACCCTCGATGGCGGAAAAAGCTGGTCGCCCTTCACCAACAACTTTCCCCGCACAGCAGTACATTACCTGGAATTGCATCCGGTAAAACACACGCTTGTTGCGGCTACCCATGGTCGTGGCATCATCGTGATTGATGATATCAGCACATTGCGCAGCATCACACCTGCTTTGCTCAAGGCTAACCTGACGTATTTCCAGTTCAAGCCATTTGTGATTGATGAGCAGAGCGACTTCGGTGGCACTGCAGCCTCCAACCAGTTTGTGGGTGAAAATCCTCCCCGTACGGCACGGATCCGGTATTTCCTGCCCAAGCGCCACACCTTCGGCAAGATGACCGCAGAGATCGTTGACCTGCAGGGAAACACCGTTTCAAAACTCGAGGCCGGAAAACTCAAGGGCATCAACACCATCGACTGGGGATTCAATGCCACTGCGCCCAAAACGGCCAAAGGCAAGTCGCTCTCCTTTGCAAGTGCGCCTACGGTAAGTGCCGGCATGTACAAAGTCCGCATCAACAAGGGCAGCGAAGTGTTTGAGCAAGAGATTGAAGTGCGCTACGATACGGCATCAGGCTTCACGGCCCAGGACCGCATCGCACAGCAGAAACTCACCCGCGAATTGTTCGGTTTTGTGCAAGATATGGCATACCTCGTGTACAAAATCGACCAATGGGATACCTGCCTGGCCTCGTATCAGGCTGCACAAAGCAAGCAGCAGAAAATGCTTCTGAAACTGAATGGTGAACTCGATGCACTGCGCGAAAAGTTGGTGGTTACCACCGGCGACAACTACGTGGGTGCGGCAGAACCACGCCTGCGCGAAAAACTCAACGACATATACGGCACGGTCTCATCCTACTACGGAGCGCCCTCGGTCACCCAACTGGAAAACATCGCATCCCTGAAATCCGATTTCGAAGAGGCCCAAAAGACCTTCGCTATACTGGAATCGGGAGGATTGTCGTCTTTCCAGAAAATCCTCGACAAGGAAAAGCCGGGAACCAAACCGGACATTGCCGCTTTCGATGATTTCCTGAAACTCTAAATCACAATCCATATCAGGTACATGTCTTACGTTTTGCGGAATGAGACTGATATGCGTAGATGTTTACAGGCAGTTGATGAGATTCACAGCATGTTTTCCTACCTTCGGTCAATAAACAGAGTATTATCAGTTTATACTCGAAACGCATGAAACTCAAACTCCTCCAGCTGTTCCTGATCCTGTCTCTGGGTGCGGTTCAACTCAAGGCACAAACAGCCATCGATTTCACCTGCAACGATTGCTCCGGTGTCAGTCACAACCTGTTCAACGAACTGGATTCGGGTAAGGTGATCGTGTTGGTTTGGGTGATGCCCTGTGGTGCTTGCTCGGGACCTGCTACTACAGCCTACAGCACCGTTCAAGGTTTCCAATCCGCTTATCCGAACCGCGTGTTCTATTATCTGGTGGATGATTATGCAAACACCACCTGCTCTGCTCTAAACTCCTGGGCAAACGGTTTAGGTGTTACGCAAAATGCCTGGTCTATGCGGTTTTCGAATGCCTCCATCAACATGATGGATTACGGTTCAACCGGCATGCCCAAGGTGGTGGTGGTCGGTGGTGCCGGTCACTCGGTGTATTACAATGCCAACAACAGTATCAGTCAAACTGCACTCCAAAATGCAATCACAACTGCATTGACCAGCACCGGTCTGGCAGAAACGTTAGAGTCAACAGGTCTGACGGTATTTCCCAATCCGGCATCTTCCATCATCAACCTCAGTTATACGCTGAACCGTTCGGTTCCGATCACCATCTCCCTGATGGATCTTCAGGGAAAGACCATCGCTCAATTGCTCAAGACCCATCAGGCAGCAGGTAAAAATGACTTTTCGTTCAGCACTCAAGATATTCCCGATGGATCTTACATCGTTAAAGTGAATGACGGCACGGAAGAATTCGTCCGTTCGATCACGGTACGTCATTGACGTGAAGTGTATTTCCGGAGCTTGTATTTGTGCCCCAGCTAATCATCCGAGGGGGTTCGCTAATTGTTCCTCCAGCGCTCCAGTTTCGGGATGCTGCGTGTAGCGAGCCAGGCGATCATCCCGTTGAATCCTGATTTCTTCATTTGATCGATGCAAAAGGCCTGCATCTTTTTCGCGGTATCGATTTCGGGCGGGGTCAGGAACGCGCCGTTCTTGTAGCACATCGAGCAGTACTTCGTACTGATGCTTCCGTCTTTTTCGGTACCTCCTCCTTGTTTGTCTTTCTTAAGCGGATATCCGCAGCTCTGGCAGTATGAATGTGGTTTAATTCTCATTCCGATTTTAGATCAGTTGTTTGAATAGACGGATTTTGCTCATGGGGTAAACGATTGCAAGCGAAATTACGAGCACAATCAGACACTTGATCGGAATATCAATCACCGCCATAGATGACAATTGCAGATACTGCATGCGAATCAGGTTGTTTAATACATCTAGGATGCCTGCATGAACGAGGTATATACCAAAGGAGAAGGGAGCCAGCCGTGTAAGGATGTTTTTCCGCAGATTCAATTGCTGGAATGCAGAGAAAAAACACAAAGCACCCAAAATCACAAGCGGAGTGAGATAGCCATAGAAATACAGGTTGTTGTAGTGAAGGATGGTGTAGGAGGTCAAAGCGGCAATGAGCCCACCCGAAACCAGGTAGATACCGAATTGAACCTTGGCAGACCATGTTGTTTTGGATGTACTCAGGATATAGCCGAACAGAAAATACCCGAAGTAATCCACACACCAGGTCAAGAAGAAGGGCTCGAGTTCATGGTATGACGTATAAGCGGAGCGGATCATGCCAATCCCCATAAGCACGCAGGCTGTAAACCAAAGCCTTGCCCTTGACACGCGCGCCACGAACCAGTTGATGAACGGGGCTGTGAGATATAGCCCGGTAACCATAAAAAGGTACCACAGGTGATAGAAGGGATTCCCCGCCAGGAGCTGTTCTAACAGGTAATTGTTGTCGGGCCTGAATCCGGTGAGATGCCCTATCCAGCGTTGATATTGAAGATACAACAGCGACCAGACCACCAGGGGCAGCAGAATCCGTACTGCACGTTTCCGATATTGTTCGCCGATCGGTTCGCTACGACCCAGCAGGAACATGCCGCTGATCATCACAAACAGCGGTACACAGATCCTGCTGTAGGCATCCAGTACATTGCTGACCCAGAAATCAGCGTCGAAGGTGTGTGTCGCTTTGCTTTTGGAAACATATGTTGCTGCTATATGCAACAGCACAACCAGCAGGGTAGCTACTGAGCGCAGGGTGTCGATGCCGTGATTTCGTTCCATGATTGGATTCGGGGGCTAAGCGGAATTAAAGGTACACGAGTCTGGCACACCAATCCATCTCAGAGATTTTACCCCCTCCTTGTGGACGGTTCCCCCAAAAACAAAGCAGGAGGCGATTGGATCGCATCCTGCTTTGGATGGGGCAGAGGGCTGGATTATTTTACAATAACCCGGCTGTTTTCTATGTTTCCGGAGCGTATCCGAAGCGTGTAGTTACCTGCCGGCAGGTAAGTGGGGACAGGGAATTCGATCAGTGAGCTTGCATTCTCCGTTTCATGTGAGGCAACACGACGTCCCTGCAGGTCGAATAGTTCGACAAGGGAACTTGAATCGAAACCGGTGGTTGATTTAATCCATAGCGTCGATCCGGAAACCGGCATAGGATAAACCGAGATATCGCTCCTTTGAGGGCTGGAAGCAAGTCCTACAGTCAGGTCATTGGTGAGTCGCATAAACACCATATCGTTGTTTGCAAAGGCGGCGAAACCTGCAAGCATGATTTTACCGTCGGCCTGCAGTGCCACGCAACTGGCTTCTTCGAAATTGGCGGTTACAGGGATGATGACATAGCCGTTGTTGGCGAATGAAGGATCGATGTTACCGGTTGGGAGGTAACGCGTAATAAACATGTCCCTGTTTCCGAAGCCGCCCTGTCCGGAGGTACCTACGCATAGGATTTTTCCGTCCGGCTGGATGGTGATTCCCAGACCGGCATCAATCGGGTTGTAATTTGCTAAAACCGTTCCGTTCGAGCCGAAGCTGGTGGTCAGGGCTCCTGTCGTGTCGAAGCAGCAAATGCCCAAATCGAATCCGCCCGTATTGCTGATACGTCCTGACAGGTATACAGCATTTCCGTCAACGGCCATATCAAAAGCCTGGCTCATGTTTGTTCCGGAGTAAATTCCGTTAAGGGCAAACGCCGGATCCAGGGTGCCATTTGGATTGAAGCCCGCCATCAATACGTTTTCGTTGTTGTTGATGTACGAATAGCCGGCCACGATTATTTTACCTGATGCCAATACGCTCATGCACTTGAAGGAGTCCTCCGTGTTTCCACCGAGCTGAACAGTTGTGAACCCACCAGTTCCAAATGAATTGTCGAGGGTGCCATCCGGCAACAGACACATCACAACTCCACGCTTATAGGTGAATCCGGGAACGCTGGATTCACCTGCGAGGAGAATCTTTCCATTGGGCAGCAACTCGAGATCGTATGCGTAATCCTCGCTCGATCCCACAGGGAGAATGGAAATACCGTCTCCACCACCGAAAGAGGTGTCAATTGATCCATCGGAATTGAGTCGGATGACGATGAAGTCGGTGTTCGCCGCAGTGACCGAGTAGCCTCCGCATGCAACTATTTTACCGTCCGGTTGGATTTTCACATCGTAACCGAACACAGAACCTCCAGTGGAGGCGAAATTGTAAAATCCATTGTTGGCAAATGTACTGTCGCGACTACCATCGGTTTTCAATCGGCCGATCACAAGGTCCGATGTGAATCCCGTTGTGGAGGTGATTCTGGCTATTCCGGTAAACACGGTTTTCTGGTCGGCCTGGATGTCAATTGCATAGACGACATCATGAAGGGTACCGGGATTAAGGGTGGAGATACCATCCGAATCGAATGTGACATCCAGTGCGCCGGCCTGCGCGTTAGCTACGGTGTTGATGAGCAGGCACGCTGCCAGTGCAAGGTAGAGTTTATGCATAAGTATGTGTGTTGTTCAGGTAAATATAAAGAAAGTGATAATGCAGTGTGCCGAAGGATCATGTCCGGTTGACGATTCAGGGACAGGTTTTGCTTTTTTGAGCTGGATTTTGCGTTGGTGAATTGTATCGAACGATACTGAAATATAAGCCTAAAGTATCTCATTAGACTAATCTGAGATTACACGATTATCCCTAACACGATCAAGGTTGACCGTTGCGCATTGTTGCAAAAGATTGCGCATGAACTCACATTCGTATTTCACATCATCCTTTCTGATTTCGCGCTGCCTTGTGTTCCATAAGCCTTAGCGAATTGGAGTTGATTGACTATTTTTAATATCTTGTTGTAAATCGGTATTATCATGCGTAGCGTACTTTTAGTCCTCTGGTTCTCAATTGCTTGGTGCATTGAGGCTGTATCTCAGCTGCCATCGCCTGCGTTGGTAGGGTATTATCACAATTGGAATTCATCCAGTGCGCCTTACATCGCACTTGACCAGGTTGATTCACGGTACAATGTGATTGATGTGGCATTCGCGCTTCCGGCTCCCGGAACCG
Source organism: Bacteroidota bacterium (assembly GCA_046095245.1). Taxonomy (GTDB): domain Bacteria; phylum Bacteroidota; class Bacteroidia; order AKYH767-A; family OLB10; genus JAJTFW01. Next base: position 7,315 of record JBJTJB010000028.1, read on the forward strand.
ATTATGACATGCGGTTTGTTCCGGACCAGGGAAGCGTTCAGTCTTTTACATCACAGGTTCAGTTCGTTCAGGGGCAGAACAGACGTGTGCTGATCAGTATTGGCGGAGCAACTGCGCCGATAAGCCTCAATACCCATGTGGAGCGTGACAGCTTTGTTAGCAGCATGTTCCAGATTCTGACCACTTACGGATTTGATGGAATCGATATCGATCTTGAGGGGAGTTCGCTTTCGATCAGTGGTGGAAGCATCAGTAATCCGGTCGATTCCCCTGTTATTTACCTTATACAGGCTGTGGGTAGTCTCATGAACCAATACCGTCAAACCTTCGGTAGGAAAATGCTATTGACCATGGCGCCTGAAACCGCGTTTGTGCAGGGTGGTCAAAGTGCTTATGGTGGAATATGGGGTGCATATTTACCGGTAATCCATGCCTTGCGTGATTCGCTCGATCTGGTACATGTGCAATTGTACAACAGCGGTAGTATGTATGGGATTGACGGTAATATCTATGTACAGGGAACTGCTGACTTCATCGTTTCACAATGCGAGGCAGTCATTCAGGGTTTTAACACGTCGGGTGGTTTTTTTACCGGACTCCCTGCCTCGAAAGTGGCACCCGGTCTTCCGGCCTGTTCACTGGCATCAGGTAGCGGATATGCCGATACATCCGTTGTGCTTACTGCTGTTCGCTACTTGATGGGTCAGGGTCCTAAACCGGGTGCTTACAACCTGGTACTAAGTTCGGGGTCTAGCGCCCTGGGCGGACTGATGACATGGAGCATCAATTGGGATGCCGTGCCCACCTGTGGCAACGCCTATGCCTTTGCAGATGTGTTCGAGGATGTGTTCGGTACGGTGACAAGCTCCAGTGCGGACATGGCCATACAGCAGAGGTTCGTGGTCTGGCCCAATCCGACCACTGATGTCTTGCACATCGACCCGAGCATGAAGCAGCATCCCATCCAACTGATGGACCCCATGGGACGCATCGTTCTGGTGAAAGAGGAAGGGAGCGGTAGCTTGGAC
>JBJTJB010000029.1:0-2290 GCA_046095245.1 Bacteroidota bacterium
TCACAGTATAGTAAAGTCATTCCGGCGCCGGTCCGTGTGAGCCTGGGCGAACTCGAATACAAGCCCGATCCCGCCCGCTTCCCCAATAAAGATGTTCCGGTTGCTGTATTACTGGAAGGTGATTTCACTTCGGTGTATAAGAACCGATTGCCTCCTGCGATTTTGACCGACAGCGCCATTGGATACAAGGAATCCTGCAAAGGCGGAAAAATGCTGGTCGTTGGAGATGGAGAACTCATCCGCAATGATAGTGTGAAGGGAAGTCCGGTGGCACTCGGCTACGACCTGAATACGGGCACAACATTCGGTAACAAGTATTTCTTCCTGAACGTGATGGATTACCTCTGCGAAGGCGATGGTTTGATGTCGACCCGCAACAAGGAGCTACGGATGCGCCAAATCGATCCGGTGGTTTTGGAGTCTGACACCCGACCCATTCGTGTGATTGCCGTTTCCGTACCGATCGCATTGGTTGTATTATTGGGAGGGTTCAAGGCCCTGTTCCGACGCAGGAAATTTGCAAAGCAACGTCTATGAAACGAATCAAACCGGTTCTTCTGCTTTTTGTAGCTCTGGCCGCATTGGCGGCCTATCTGATATTGACCCGGACAGGTTCGACGCTCAAGGGTGAACTCAAGGATTTCGCCTACGCCGACACAGCCGCCGTTACGCGCATTTTCATGGCCGACAAGGATGGACGGCGGGTTACCGTCGATCGTCAGCCGGGTGGTGTGTGGACCGTCAACGGAAAATTCACTGCCCGTAAGGATGCCATCGACAACCTACTCAATACCATCAAATCGGTTGAGGTGAAAAGCCCGGTTGGTAAAAACCTGTATAACAACACGATGAAATTGATGGCCGCCAAGTCGGTCAAGGTTGAAGTGTATGCCGGTGCAGAGGCAGTGAAAGTGTATTACGTGGGCCATCCCACCATGGATAACCTGGGTACCTTCATGTACCTTGAAGGCTCTACCGTGCCATTTATCACCCACATTCCGGGGTTTAATGGCTTCCTGTCAACACGCTATTTCGCCTCTGAGGCCGAATGGCGCGACAAATCGGTGTTTCGTCTTGATCCCCGATCCATCACCCGGGTCGGCATCACCGAATTCCTGAGTCCGTCTCGTTCATTCACCCTCAACCGGCAGGCGGATTCATCGTATGTTCTGGTCAAAACTGCCGACAATCAGCCGGTACTCCCGCTCGAAATCAACAAAGTGCGGGCCTTCCTTTACGCCTTTTCCGAAACCTATTTTGAGCGCATCGATCTTGACATAAGCCCTCAGCGCCGTGATTCGGTACTTCGCGCCGGACCATTCGCAGAAATCCAGGTGGTAACCGATGCAGGCAAGGAACTGAAGCTGACCTGCTACAGAAAACCGGTTACATCCCAGTCGCGCCTTCAAATCGATTTCACCGGCGAGGATCTCCCTTTCGATTACGATCGGTTTTATGCCCTTGTACAGGGCGATTCAACCCTGTTGGTTTGCCAGTATTTCCACTTTGACCGCATCTTTAAGGACCCCGTGAATTTCAGTCCCGGACCGGATAGGACCCCGGCACAATCCCGCTTTTAAAGCGTGCCGTTTTTTCGTGGTTGTTGATAAATCCGGGTTGGGGCTGGACCGCTGCCAATAGCCCTTCGATATCTTTGTTGAGCCGGCATAATCGTTTGTGCCGAATTCCTTTCCTCCATGAAATTCATCGTATCCTCCGACATCCTCCTCAAGCAATTGCAGGTTGTAAGTGGTGCTCTGCAAAGCAGTACCCCCTTGCCGATTCTCGAAAATTTCCTGTTCGAACTATCACCGGGCGCATTAAAGGTTTCTGCCTCCGACCTGGAGACCACCATGAGCTCGGTGGTTTCGGTCGACAGTAAAGAGACCGGTCGTGTTGCCGTGCCTGCCAAGATCCTACTGGAAACCCTCAAGACCTTCGGCGTCACACCCCTGACCTTCAAGGTGCACAAGGATACCCATCAGGTTGAAATCAATTCTTCTGACGGGAAATTCAAACTGACCGGTCTCAACGGCGAAGACTTTCCGAAGCTCCCCGTCATTGATAAGCCCTCTACCATTGAAATGCCATCCGAGGTACTGGCCGAAGCGGTTAATCATACCTTGTTTGCTACCGGCAACGATGAACTCCGTCCGGTAATGACCGGAGTGTATTGCCAATTCGGTTCTGAGGGAGCCACCTTTGTAGCGACGGATGCACATCGCCTTGTGCGCTACCGCCGCGCCGATATTCGTTCGTCCAAGGAGACTTCCTTCATCCTTCCGAAAAA
>JBJTJB010000030.1:0-9970 GCA_046095245.1 Bacteroidota bacterium
GCATTGAAGATGATGTGCTGGTTACAGATTCCGACCCGGTTGTAATGTCTAAAGCATTGATTAGCAAATCAGAAGAGATTGAGGCTTGGATGAAAACCAAGGCTTCCGCCGGACCGGGCAGTGCCCGATAACCGGTTAGCACAGAAATTCCTGTATCATTTTGAGATGTGAAGCGAATTGTCGTATCTTTGCCGACCCTATTCGAGGGAAAATTCTGTTGAATCATGGCTAAAAAAGGGAACCGCGTTCAGGTGATTATGGAGTGTACCGAGCACAAGACTTCGGGTATGCCCGGCACCAGCCGTTACATCACCACCAAGAACAAGAAGAACACAACCGAGCGTCTTGAGCTCAAGAAGTTCAACCCGATCCTCAAGAAGGTGACGGTTCACAAGGAAATCAAATAAGCCCCCAGGCACAACATAACGTACCATGGCAAAGAAAGTAGTAGCAACCCTGAAGACCGGAAAGGGAAAAGAATTCTCAAAGGTCATTAAGATGGTAAAATCACCTGTTACCGGTGCATACACCTTTAAGGAAGAAGTCGTGCACAACGACCACATCAAGGATTTCCTCAAAGAAAAATAATTCCTGACATCAACCGTGGAGGCAGCTTCTTTCCGTCGAAAGGAGCTGTTTTCATTAATGGCCTGGCCGCTCAACTATGGGATTGTTTGGTTTTTTCAGCAAGGATAAAAAAGAGTCGCTCGATAAAGGGCTGGAAAAAACACGCGAAAGTTTTTTCTCGCGGGTAGCCAAAACCATCATTGGCAAAAGCACCATCGATGATGATGTACTGGACAACCTGGAAGAAGCGCTTGTTACCAGTGATGTCGGGGTAGAAACCACCCTGAAAATCATCAAGCGCATTCAGGATCGAGTGGCCCGCGACAAGTACACCGGCACATCCGATTTACACCGGCTTCTTCGCGAGGAGATGGCTGCGTTGCTGGCCGAAAGTGGCAACGGACTGGCCCGCGGCCTTGATCTTCCCTCAGGCACCGGTCCCTATGTAATCATGGTAGTGGGTGTGAATGGCGTGGGAAAAACCACCACGATCGGAAAGCTGGCCTACCAGTTCAAGAAATCCGGTAAGCAGGTGGTGTTGGGTGCTGGAGATACTTTTCGTGCCGCTGCGGTGGATCAATTGGGAATCTGGGCCAATCGCGTGGGTGTTCCCCTGGTCAGTCAAGGAATGGGAGCCGATCCGGCATCGGTAGCCTTCGATGCGGTTTCATCGGCCAAAGCACAGGGTGCGGATGTGTGCATCATTGATACAGCAGGTCGCTTGCACAACAAAGTGAACCTCATGAACGAGTTGTCCAAAATCAAGCGTGTGATGCAGAAGGTCGTCCCCGAAGCTCCGCATGAGATTTTGCTGGTACTTGATGCCTCCACCGGACAAAATGCATTTGAGCAGGCCCGACAGTTCATTGCTGCAACGGAAGTGAATGCGCTTGCACTCACAAAACTGGACGGTACAGCCAAGGGAGGTGTGGTGATTGGTATTTCCGATCAGTTCAGTATTCCGGTACGCTACATCGGCGTTGGTGAAGGCATCGAAGATTTGCAGGTGTTCGACCGGAATGAATTTGTGAAATCACTCTTCGGAGAAAACTGAGTTTCCGGTACCGATGCGATTCGCAGTCCTGCTCCTGATCATCGTGCTGCATACGGTCGACTGCCTTGCACAGCCCTGGGAAATACGCATTGTCGATAATGTCGGTCGAATGAACATGGATCAGCGTTACCGGATTACCCCCGACAGCCTCATCGTTACCGGGCTTTCGGATTATGGCAGGACACAGGTCAGCTACATCCAGCGTGCATTGAATCCCCGCGAAAAGCGTCGTATGGCACATTTCATGAAATCCTTTCATGCCGATCGGCTGCGCGACGAATACTTCGACGGTTACGGCAATTTCCAGGTCATTCACGAAGGGAATTATCCCCGCTCCATTGTGCTCGAAGTGACCGTGAACGGAAAGCCCTATACATCCCGCGGTACCAATGCCTGGGTTGAGGCATACAGCCGTATCTTCAACGTGATGAATCCCATGCTACCCGACGAAGTCAGGATCGTTTACAGCAAAGAGGGGCTCACCCAATTCAACGAACAGTGAAAGCAAGGACCCTCCGCAAGAATAAGGTGAACGTGATCACCCTGGGCTGCTCCAAAAACCTCGTCGATTCCGAGGTGCTGATGGGGCAACTTCGGGCGAATGAGTTTGATGTTGTTCACGAGAGCAACCGGAACGACGCATCGGTCGTTATCATCAACACATGCGGTTTCATCGATAATGCCAAGCAGGAGTCGATCGACACCATTCTGCATTACGCGCAGAAAAAGGAAAAAGGACACATCGACAAACTGATTGTGACGGGTTGCCTCTCTGAGCGGTATAAGCCGGATCTTGAGCGGGAGATCACAAATGTGGATGCCTATTTCGGTACGCGCGATTTACCTTACCTGCTTAAAACACTGGGTGCCGATTACAAGCACGAATTGATTGGAGAGCGTTTGCTGACTACACCGAAGCATTTTGCTTACCTGAAGATTTCCGAGGGATGCGACAGGCCCTGTTCTTTTTGTGCGATACCGCTGATGCGTGGAAAACACGTGTCGCGTCCGGTGGAGGAATTGGTGGAGGAGGCCCGGAACCTTGCTGCCAAGGGAACCAAGGAGCTTCTTCTCATCGCCCAGGATTCCACCTACTATGGCCTTGACCTGTACAAGGAGAGGCGGCTGGCCGCATTGCTTAGTGCCTTGAGCGATGTGGAGGGGATCGGTTGGATCCGCTTGCATTATGCTTTTCCCAGCGGTTTTCCGGAGGAGGTGCTGGATGTGATGCGCGAACGCGATAACATCTGCAAATACATCGATATCCCTTTACAGCATGTCAGTGATCACATGCTCAAATCCATGCGGCGTGGAACAACCGAGGAGAAGACCATGCAACTGATTGATCGCTTCAGGGAGAAGGTCCCGGGCATTGCTCTTCGAACCACCTTGATCACCGGGTATCCCGGCGAAACGGAAGCAGATCATGAAGCCATGCTCCGGTTTGTTTCAAAGGTGCGGTTCGATCGTCTTGGAGTGTTCACCTATTCACACGAGGAGAACACGCATGCGTTTCAATTGCATGACGATGTGCCGCAAGACATCAAACAGGCAAGGGCCGAAGCCGTCATGGCGGTGCAACAGGAAATTTCGGAAGACATCAACAGCAGAAAAGTCGGTCAGGTTTTTAAGGTGTTGTTCGACAGGAAGGAAGGCGATCACTTTGTAGGACGTACGGAGTTCGATTCGCCCGAGGTGGACAATGAAGTGCTGGTTTCTGCAGCTGACCACTATGTGCGTGTCGGTGATTTCGCCCAGGTCCGGATCAAATCAACCGCAGCATTCGATCTTTTCGGTGAACCGGTTTGATGCCTGCAGCCATGGAAGTCCACCACATAAAACCTGAACTGACCGGAATCCGGAGCAGCCTGGTTACGGACTACATGGAAGGGCATCCGGCCTTGCGTGCATTTTACACCCATGTGCCCGGACTCAATGCAGTGCAGGCTGCCGCATCAATCAGGGTTGAACGTCCCATCGACCGCGAATTGCTCACTGCTGTCTTGCTCGAACAGCATGCGGCGTTTCTTGATTCCTGTCCGGTTGTACAAAAGAACATTCAGTCCCTGTCGGATCCGAATACGTTTACGGTCACTACAGGACATCAATTGTGCATGGCTGGCGGTCCGCTTTTTTTGGTGTATAAGCTGATTTCATGCATCAATTCGGCCACCGCTTTCGAGCGTGAATTACCGGGAAGGAAGGTGGTTCCTGTATTCTGGATGGCAAGCGAGGATCACGATGTTGCAGAAATGGATCACGTGAACCTGGGAGCCGACGTGGTCCGCTTTCCGTTCGAACCTGCAGCGTGTACCGGTCGTCTTAAGTCAACCGCATGGGAGGAGGAATGGGTGAGGATCGGCAATATGCTGCAGGGTACTGCAGGTGCTTCCGAAGTGCTCAAGGTGCTGCGCTCCTGTTACATGGAGGGGCGTTCGATCGCTGATTACATGCGGAGTTTGGTGTTGCAGTTATTCGGTAAAAGTGGTTTGATCGTGATTGATGCCGATGATGCACGATTAAAAAAAGCGTTCATTCCGGTGATGCGCAATGAACTCAGCGCCGGAGATTATGCACGCGTGGTTCGTGAAACCACTGAACGGCTTGGCGCTCACACGAAGGTGCAGGCCATGGTGCGGGATCTGAACCTGTTTTATCTGACTTCTGATTCACGCGTTCGCATTGAGCGTGATATGCAGGGTCTTCGCTTATCCGATTCATCGGAAGTCCGTTCGCATGCGGATTGGATTTCAGAGCTGGAGCAATATCCTGAGCGCTTCAGTCCGAATGTCCTGCTTCGTCCGGTATATCAGGAGTTGATCCTTCCGAACCTCGGAGTTGTTCTGGGTCCGGGCGAGTTGGCCTATTGGCTGCAACTGAAGGAGGGTTTTGAACTGCAGGGTGTAGGATTTCCAATCCTGATTCCCAGGAACCAGGGGCTGCTGATATCCCAAAAAAATCTGGCCAAATTCAGCCGGATGGGTTTTAGTCTTGAGGAGATATTCCTGAAGTCGGAGGAGTTGGTGCAGCGCTGGTTGCTTCAAAATACAAACATCGATGCGCCCTTTGATTCGGCACAGGATACGGTTACCGAATTGTTCACCCACTTGGTTCAGCTTGCGCAAGGCGTTGATCCGACCCTGGAGTCGAGTGTTCGTGCCGAGGAGCAGCGCGTTAAAAACGGATTGGATCAATTGCGAAAGAAGCTCACGGCAGCCCTGAAGAGAAGGCATGAAACGATCGTCAATCAGATTCAGCGTCACGTTTCACTGGTCAGCCCCAATGCGATTCCACAGGAGCGATCCGACAACGTGTTCTGGCATTATACGCGTACAGGTCCGGAACTGATGGATATCCTGATGGACTCCATGAAGCCGTTCCAGTCCGAACTGGTATTGGTGGTGTATCCTGAACAGAATCCCGCACGGGCGGATGATTAATCGTTGATCAATGGAAAACACAAATAAGAAATCCCCGTTCAATTTGGTGGTGCTTGTTGCCGCCCTCGGGTACTTCGTTGATATTTTCGACCTGCAGTTATTCAATATCGTCAGTAAGTCAAGCCTCCGGGGTATAGGCATAACCGATACGGCAGTACTTGAGCGCTACGACTATCTGCTTTTCCTGTGGCAAATGGGAGGCATGCTTGCCGGCGGTTTACTGTGGGGTATTCTGGGTGACCGCAAAGGGCGGAAGTCCGTGCTGTTCTGATCGATTCTGTTGTATTCGGTGGCAAACATTGCAAATGCCTTTGTCGTGAACCTGGATCAGTATGTTTTGGTTCGTTTCCTGGCCGGTCTCGGACTGGCTGGCGAGCTTGGTGCAGCCATTACGTTGGTTTCTGAAATCATGCACAAGGAAAACCGCGGCTATGGAACGATGCTGATTGTCACCATGGGTGCATTGGGGGCAGTTGCCGCCGGCCTACTCAGCAAGATCACCACACCTGTGTTCGGACTTGATCCCTGGCAATTCAGTTATGTGACCGGTGGCGTACTTGGTCTTTTGCTATTGGCCTTACGGGTAGGCACCTACGAATCGGGCATGTTCGATAAGATGAAGAAAGATGCCTTTGTCAGCCGTGGTGATTTTTTCCTGCTGTTCCGGACACGCGATAAGTTCCTGCGTTACCTGGCCAGCATCTGCATCGGTTTGCCCGTGTGGTTTTGTATCGGGATCCTCATCAAGTTCGCACTTCATTTTGCCGAATTGAATGGAGTGAGCGGGTCGCCAGAAATGGGTATGGTCATCATGTGGACATACGTTGGACTCTCGTCCGGTGATTTGCTGAGCGGGGTGTTGAGTCAGGTATTCCGTAGCCGTAAAAAAGTCATTTTCGGCTACCTCATAGCCACGTGTTTCCTGGTCGTGTATTATCTGTTCAAGCAGAATGTATCGACTTCGTCCTTTTATTTCTTGTGTTTCCTGATCGGTTTTGCCACCGGATACTGGGCATTGTTCGTATCTGTCGCGGCTGAACAATTTGGAACCAATATCCGTGCAACCGTCACCACTACGGTCCCCAATTTTGTACGTGGTGCGGTTATTCCAATCACGCTCTCCTACAAATACGTGGAACCGATGCTCGGAAGCGTAGGAAGTGCACTATTGGTCGGTTCCATCTGCATGGGACTTGCATGTTGGGGCACGGCGTATGTGCGTGAAACTTTTGCAGCAGATCTTGATTTTCACGAGCACGCATGAGCAAGGGATTGACACTCGTGATCGGTGCATCGGAAAACAGCTCACGGTACTCCAATATGGCCGTTCATAGGCTACTCGCTCACGGATATCCTGTAGCAGCCTTGGGCTCGCGTCCAGGTAAAATCGCCGATACGATCATTCAAACCGGACATCCTGAATTCAGTGAAGTGGATACGATAACCTTGTATGTGGGTCCCGAACGCTTGGCATTCATGCACGATTACATCCTTTCACTTAAGCCAAACCGGGTGATCTTCAATCCGGGAACCGAAGATGAAGCATTTTTTTTGCGCCTGCGTGAAAGCGGAATCGAAGCGGTGGAAGCCTGTACGCTGGTGATGCTGTCTACCGGTCAGTTCTGATCGGTGCGCGGAAAGCGAAGTCTGAAACTGGTTCCTTTTCCCGGTGCCGACTCCACATCGATTTCTATAGCGTGGAACTGGGCGATGGTCTTTACGATGGGAAGTCCTAGACCGTAACCCTCAGCAGTGCTGGTATTCAGTCGCTTGAACCGGTCAAAAATTCCGTTGATTTCCTGGGGATCCATACCGATTCCCGAATCGGCGATTTCCACCGTGAATCCCGATCCCGAATCTTTGGTCGTGATGCGGATGGTGCCTTCCGGCCTGTTGTATTTAATGGCATTGTTCACCAGGTTCAGCAGCATGGTGAAGAGCAGTGCCCGGTTGCAGGGTGAAAACGTTTCGTCGGCGTAGAAGAACTTTTCCAGCGTGATTTTCCGCTCTTCCCGCTGGACGTCCGTTTCCTCGATGACTTCATCCAGTAGTTCCAGCAGGTTGACTTTGTCGGGCTTGGCATATTGCTCGTTCTCGATTTTCGAGATCAGCAGGAGGGCACGGATGATACGCGACATACGGTTGAGGGTTCGCTGGGAATCGCTCAACCGGATCATTACGTCTTCTGATACATTCCCCTCGACCAGGATGTTCTCGATGCGGTTTTGAATGACACTGATGGGCGTTTGCAGTTCATGCGAAACATTGCTGATGAACTGTTTCTCCATCTCGAAGGTGTCGCGCAGTTTGTGCATCATTTCATTGATGCGTTTGTCGAGCTGATTGAACTCGGTTGTTGAGCTGCTGACCGGACTGAAGTCAAAGGAGGCAGGAGAGGGGACAGGCTGTAGTTTCCGACGAATGATGCGGTTGAACGGGCGAAGTAACAGGCGCACGAAACCGAGATCAATAAACAGGGAGATCATGATAACCGACAACATCAACACCAGCATGAAACGCTGGATGGTCTGTTTCAGCTCATCGATGCTTCCTGTGCCTTCTCCGATGTTCAGCTCATACAATTGGTTATCGTACACGAAGGGGCGCTTGATGATGCGGTGCTGTAGCTTCTCGCCTTCGATTTCCCAATGTTCATTCCGGATGACAGGTCCTTCGTCGAGCCGTCGGATATCTGTCAAGGGGTAAATCGCCACGAACTCCTCCTTGAGGATATTATAACTCTCGAAGCTGCAGTCCTGCTCGCGTACAATGTCGGCAATACTTCCTTTTCGGACCGTTAACAGAACGCGCTCGCTTCGCGCGAGCAAGCGCTTGTCGATATGCTCATACACGATACGCTCAACGAGTACGGGCAGTAAGGTGAAAAAGGCAAGGAAGATAAGGGCCTTCGAAACGGCATTGTAGAGCGCGAATTTGACCTGGATGGTCAAGGGGAAGATCGAAACCTTACGTGTCATGTCAGGCGTTGACGCGGTATCCCACACCTCTGACTGTTTCAAGCCAGTCGATGGAGCCGTGTGCAGATAGTTTTTTACGGAGGTTCTTCACGTGCACATCGATGTAGTTCGATTCGTAATCATCTTCCAGCACATCACCCCAAATGTGTTCGGTTAACTGCATGCGCGTCAACACCCTGTTCTTGTGTAGCGCCAGGTAGTGCAATAAGTCGAACTCCTTCTTGGTCAGTACCACGTTGTTCCCTTTGCACTGTACAGTGCGGTTCTGGATGTCGATGCTGAAGTCGTGAATGGATACAGTGTTGGATTTCAATCCGTGTTTCCGGCGCAGGATGGCCTGCATCCGGCTTTGAAGTTCAGCCAGCGAGAAGGGTTTGGCGATGTAGTCGTCGGCACCCATGTCGAGCCCAACGATTTTGTCTTCCACTTCACCGCGTGCTGTCAGGATGATGAAAGCGCTTTCCTTCCCCGATTTCTTGGCAGCCTTCAGCAATTCCAATCCATCTGTATCAGGTAATCCGAGGTCGAGCAACACGAAATCATAGCTGTTGTCGGCAATTTTTTCAGCTGCGCTTTTACCGTTGAATGCTACATCGCAGTTGAAGTTCTGGCGGGTCAGATAGATCTCCATTTCATGCGAAAGGGAGCGTTCGTCTTCGACAATGAGTACGTTCATGGAATTGTACAGGTGTGTTGGGTAAAGATAATCCGCTCAGCATGAAGATTCATGGAAGTTCGGGTCATCCGCAACAGGCATCAAAAGCGTTGAGCAGGATATCGCAGGCATGTTCAAGTTCCTCTGGACTGATTGTCAAGGGCGGACTGATCCGAAGCCGGTCAGGTGCGAACAGGAACCAGTCTGTGATGAGCCCGTGTTCGATGCAATGGCGGATCACGGCCTGCGCCGTTTGTTCGTCACGGAACCGGGCGGACAGGAGCAGTCCCCTGCCACTGATTTCGAGTATACCTGGGTGTTGTAGTCGCTGTCGGATATACGCTTCGTGCTCCGCAACCTGTTTAGGCATCCCGGGCGTACGGATCAGCTCCAGGGTGGCCATAGCCGCTGCACAGCTGACCGGATGTCCGCCAAATGTGGTGATATGCCCCAGTACAGGGTTAATACTCAGGGATTGCATCAGGTCTCGGCCGGCCAGGAATGCGCCAATCGGCATGCCGCCACCCATGCCTTTTGCCATGAGCACGATGTCGGGGCGAATGCCATAATGCTGGTACGCGAAAAATGTTCCGGTGCGACCGAATCCGCTCTGGATTTCATCAGCGATTAGCAAGGCGCCGCTTTTCCGGCAACGGTGCATGATTTCCTGTGCATAGCCGTGTTCAAGCGGAATCGCTCCGGCTTCACCGCGTACGCATTCGAACACAACCGCTGCTGTTGACGTGTCAATCGCATCCAGTGCGTTCATGTCTCCGCTTTCGAGATGAATCACTTCCGGTATCAAGGGCTTGAACGGATCGGTGAACATCGGTTCACTCATCAGGCTGAGTGAGCCCATGGTAGAACCGTGGTAGGCATTCCGGAAACTGATCAGTTTTTTTCGTCCGGTAGCACGGCGGGCCAGTTTCATGGCACCCTCGGTCGCTTCCGTTCCGGAGTTGACAAAGTACACGCAGTCGAGTCCCTCCGATACCTCAGCAAGCGCGCTGGCAAGTTTCACCTGCGGCGACTGCACATATTCACCGTACACCATGAGGTGCATGTAGCGGTTCAATTGGTCCTGGATCGCTGACAGGACATGCGGATGGCGATGTCCTACATTCGATACAGAAATGCCACTGATGAAATCAATCCAGCGTTGTCCTTCTTTTCCATACAACCAGATGCCTTCCGCCCGCTCGATTTCCAGAGCCAGGGGTGCCGGGCTGGTGTGTGCAACATGGGCTAGAAAAAGCTGCCGGAGCGGAATGTGCAG
>JBJTJB010000031.1:0-2048 GCA_046095245.1 Bacteroidota bacterium
GGTTGTGATGTTCCCGGGCAGAAACCCCATCGAATCCGATACGCAACTACCCGAGAAAATCCAAGTACGCTGCAACCCCGGAATAGACGAGATGTCCCAGCAACTCACCACGGCCAAGTACATTGTTTGCAGACCGGGATATTCAAGTCTTATGGACCTGGCGAAACTCAACAGGCCGGCACGCTGCATTCCAACTCCGGGTCAGCTCGAACAAGTGTATCTCGGATCTCTTCATTCGCAAAACAACCGCATTGAATTTTTTCGGCAACATGAACCTCGCCTACTCGATCATTTGGAAACACTGGACCAATGCAGACCTTGGCCCGACACGCAGAGCGATCTCCTAAGCGATACACTCGATCATTTTCTGAATACCGTTTGAGTGTTTGTTTTCGCTAGATTTGCTGAGCCAGGGTTTTCCAACGCACAATTGGAAATGAAAAGGGAACGCCGTGTAATCCGGCGACAGTCCCCGCTGCTGTAAACAGGGCTTCCGCAAGGTAAGCCAGGATGAACGCCACTGAAAACGTCGGGAAGGCATCCGAACTGTGAGTCAGAAGACCTGCCTTGGCAACATACGAGCGCCCCTTCGGAGGAAAGGTAGGCTACATCCCGGCCAGTTGCCGGAATTCTCCACCTATTTCGGGCGGGCGCTTCCATCGTTATTGTAACCTACCAAGCGCCATGAATTACCTCCGACTTATCCCATCCATCGCCGCTGTATTGTCTTTACTGAGCAGCTGCGAAAAAGAACCTGATCGGCCCAAGGATTTTGTGCCTTCCAGCCTGAAAGGCGTGTTCTGTATCAACGAGGGTGCATTTCTCGCATCCAATGGCGGTGTCACTTTCTGGCCATCCGATGGCAGCGTAGGGTCGATCGATCTGTTTTCTGCTGCCAATGGATTCCCGGTTGGTGACATTCTGCAGTCAATGCAGATTCACAAGGACAGGGCATATCTCTGTGTCAACAATTCTCAGAAAATTGAAGTTGTGTCCATGACCGACTTCAAACGCGTGGGGACCATCAATGGTATTTTAAGCCCCCGATTCTTCCTCGGTCTGAACGATTCACTGGGTGTCGTTAGCGATTGGGGCAGCAACCAGATTGTTCTGATCAACCTCCTGTCCCTCTCGCTTGTCGACTCGATTGCCTGCGGTATGGGCCCTGAGCAAATGGCATCGCTGAACAACCTGCTTTTTGTGTGCAACAGCGGAGGATTTGGTGAAGACAGCAGCATCACTGTCATCAACACAAACACGTTTTCCGTCCAAGCCACCATTCAAACCTCCGTTAATCCCGTCGCGGTCAAAACCACACAGAACGGCGACTTACTGGTTTTATGTAAAGGCAGCTTAGGCGACGACTTTACACCAAGTCCTGATGATCCGGGGGGCGCTTTCCTGCGCATAAATCCGACCAGCTTGTCAATTACGGACAGCATTCAATACAACTGGGATCAACATCCTTTGCAGCTGCAACTTAGTACCGACAATACCACTGCCTTTTACCTGATGGGTAGTGGAGCGTATACAGGAAGAATCATCAAACAATCCACCACAGACTTCAGCCAGGGATTTCAGGAACTGAGCAACCGTGAATTCTATTCCTTAGGTATTGAACCTGGAGGAACACGCTTGTACGCAGGAAAAGCTTCTTTCAGTGCCAATACCCACACGCTGCGATACACGACCCAAGGAAGCATAATCGACTCACTTCCGTGCGGAATCGCCCCGAACGGATTCGTTTTCAATCCCTGAAATCAGCGGACCAACAGCAGGTCATCCGAATACGCCGAGTTGCTGAAGTTCTTGGCACGGTCGCGGATGCGGAATTCAAAACGACCGGACTGGCTTAACAAAATCACTGCACTGGCATAATCCATGCGGTAACGCACCGATGCCTCGATGTCGCGCGAATTCCCCTGCGGCTCTATGTACTGCATGCGCTGGTTGAACTTCACCTGCACACTGTCGAAGTAAACGAGGGTATCACAGGCAGGTGTGACTTCCACCACTTCGAGCCATAATTTTTTCGGACGGTACGTGCT
>JBJTJB010000032.1:0-6661 GCA_046095245.1 Bacteroidota bacterium
GAAGTACAGCGAAAGCCATCGGTCTCGTGGATGAATTGGGCGGATTGGATACGGCCATCAAATTGGCTGCCAAGCTTGCCAAGCTCAAAGACTACCGTTTACGGGAGTTGCCAGCTCAAAAACCATTTTTCGAGGTCATGCTACAAAACATGGGAACCGAAGCTCGACTTCATCTGTTCGGAAGTGCGGTTCCAGAATCGAATTCCTACATCCGGGAGGCTGAAAAAATGCTGCGCAGAAAAGGCATTCAGGCCTACTCACCTGTGCAGGTCAGGCTACGCTGAATCAACGTGCCGAAGTCATTTTCAATGCGAAATAATCCGACAGGTTGTCGGATGTGAGGATTCCGTACAAGAGTCCGTTTTCGTAAACCGGAAGCAAGGGCCAAGCACCTTCGCGCATCATGAGCCAGGCCTGATCCAGTGGTTGTCTTGTATCCAGAATCGGCGGATTGGCTTGCATCACCTCGCCCACGTTCAATGGTTGTTTATCCCGGTCTGCAAAAGCGCGCAACAATTGATCGCGCGTCAGGACTCCCACCGGCAAACCCTGCTGCAACACCAAAAAATCGGTTGCATATCCGGCCAACAAATGATTTGCTGCAACCGACAAGGCATCGTCGGGTCTGACGGAATCAAACTGCCGCATGGTTAACAAACCAACCGATTGCTTTTTAAACGTAGCATCCTCCAGTACGGACCGTAACTCGGCTTGCGCTCCGAAAAACACGAACACGCCGATCAGGACCAACATGGGATTATAGGCCAAACCGGCCAACACAAAACCCACAGCGAACACCTGACCTGTAAGGGCTGCGATGCGTGTGGCGCGCTCCCTGCCCATCCGAATCGCCAGCAATGAACGAAGCACACGGCCGCCATCCATCGGAAATGCGGGAATAAGATTGAACACAACGAGCATCATGTTGACAAGAACCAGCTGAGAGAAAAAATCCGACCACGAAACCCGTTCAGGTGTCATCTGCAAAGGGAACAAATCTAACACCAGCAGGAGCGGAACCAACACAATCAGGATGATGATATTGACTGCAGGACCACCAATGGCCACGAGGAATTCCTGAATCGGCTTTTCTGGCATCCGCTCAAGACGTGCAACTCCGCCAATTGGCAACAAGGTGATATCGCGTGTTTGGACACCAAAGCGCAGGGCAGTCAATGCGTGTCCGAATTCGTGCAACACCACGCAGGCGAAAACGGTGAGAACAAAACCCAATTCGAACAAGGCAAGATGTGTCCCACCACCATCCATCAGGGTCTTACCAACAATCCATGCCAGCAGCAGAAAAAAAGTCCAGTGTACAGTAACAGTAATCCCCTTGATGGTACCGAGACGGATTGAGGAAGCCATAAACGAAAATTTCCAGATGTGAACTCCCGAATGTAGGAAGATTGTTGCAATTGCCGTTCTATCTTCGTTCCATGCGCAACTCGGATATCGCCTCGCTCTTGGAAGAAGCTGCAGAACTCATGGATCTCCATGATGAGAATCCCTTTAAAACGAAATCGCTGCAACGTGCCGCCCAACGCATCGAACGCCTCAGTGAACCCCTGGAACTCATGTCCATGGACGAACTGGAAGGCACCGAGGGGATCGGAAAGAGCATTGCTCAGAAGATTGCAGACATGAACCGTTCGGGCTCCTTTCCTGAGCTTGAAGATCTGAGAAAGAAAACACCGTCAGGTGTTGCACGGATTCTGAACATAAAAGGTTTGGGACCCAAGAAAGTCAAAACGCTATGGAAGGAGTTGGGTATCGAATCGCCGGGAGAATTACTGTATGCCTGCGAGGAGAATCGCCTCATCGAGTTAAAGGGATTTGGCAGCAAATCGCAAGAGAGCATCCGGCAATCAGTAGCCTTCAGCCTCATGCATGAAGGACACTTCCACTATGCGAAGGCAGAAAAAATCCTGAAATCCGTTTTTGAAGCCTTGGCCATCTCGCATCCACACATAGAGATTCACCTGGCCGGGGACATGAGGCGCAAATGTGAAACGGTTCAGGAAGCCCGTTTGATTATTGCTCAGGATTTATTCCCGGCACTGTCCGATGGACTGAACCAGAACAACATCGATTTCACAACAACGGATACAGGCCGGATCAATGCGAACGTAGAGGGCTTGCCTTTGATTTTCATCCCTATACCTCCGCATGAATTCGCCTACCACCTGTGGCTACATACCGGTAGCGATGAACATGTCCTGAACATCCGGCAACGTATGAAGGACGCAGACCCAATAACCCTCAAGCAAGTCAAGACAGAGGAGTCAATTTACAGTCAGGCCGATCTGCCGTACATGGAGCCCGAATGGCGGGAAGGTATACTCGAATTCGATTTCCTCAGCAAAAACACACTCCCCGATCGGCTTATCCGGTTTGAAGACCTGCGTGGCACACTGCACAACCACACCACCTATAGCGATGGAAAAAATACGCTGGAGGAGATGGCGCTGGCATGCATAGACCTGGGCCTTGAATACTTCGGAGTTTGCGATCATAGCCGGACAGCGGTATATGCGGGTGGACTTAGTATTGAATCCGTAAAACGACAACAGGAAGAAATCGCCCGACTCAACCAAAAACTAGCCCCATTCCATATTTTCTCCGGCATCGAATCGGATATCCTTGCCGATGGTAGCCTTGATTATCCGGATGAAATTCTTGAAACCTTCGACTTTGTTGTGGCATCCGTTCATTCAGGATTGCGCATGGACAAGGACAAAGCCACAGAAAGGCTGATCAAGGCGATTTGTAATCCATACACACGCATTCTCGGCCATCCGACTGGTCGTCTTTTATTGTCCCGGGAAGGATATCCAATCGACGTAGACCAGATTCTGGATGCCTGCCAAACGCATGGCGTGGCTATCGAACTCAATGCAAATCCGTACAGACTTGATTTGGATTGGCGTCATCTTCCCAAAGCCATCGAACGTGGCATTCCGATTTCGATCAATCCCGATGCCCACCATACGGGAGGATTATCGGATATGCGTTATGGCGTGTATGCGGCCCGAAAAGGCTTTGTTGAGCCTGTTCATGTACTGAACACCCTGGGACTGGAGCACATACGCAATTGGTTTTCGAACCGGAGAAAACCGTTACCTGGTTAAGCCCAATTGCCTACCTTAGGCCTGAGGATAGGTACCCATGGCACTGATCAGTTCCGTTTTTTCCTGGATCATGAAGCAACGTCTTCATCAGATCGAGCTGTTCATGAAATTTCCGAATGAAGTACAGCAGGATGTACTTCGTAATCTGCTGATATCGGGACGCCAGACAGAATTCGGCCGACGGTTCGATTTCTCGACGATTGGTAATTCAGGTACTTTCCGCGAGCGCGTTCCGGTTCAGGATTACGAGAGCCTTAAACACTACATCCTGCGCCTAAAAGAGGGGGAACAGGATTTGCTATGGCCTGGCGAGATCCGCTGGTTTGCCAAATCGAGCGGGACAACGAGCGACCGCTCCAAATTCATCCCGGTCAGCACGGAAGCGCTGGAAGATTGTCATTACAAGGGTGGCAAGGATTTACTCTGCCTGTATTTTCACAACCGCCCCGACACCCAACTCTTCAATGGCAAACTTCTTTCTCTTGGAGGGAGTCACCAGATCAATTCGTTCAGCAATGATTCATTCTATGGCGATCTGAGTGCCATCCTGATTGAAAACCTGCCCTTCTGGATCCAATTGTTCAGAACCCCCGACCGTTCCATAGCACTCATGGACGAATGGGAAGAGAAGATTGAACGCATGGCGAGGATCACCATGCACGAAAATGTGACCAACATCGCAGGAGTTCCGTCGTGGACACTTGTACTGATCAAGCGCATTTTGGAGCTCAGCGGAAAAACCGACTTGTCTGAAGTTTGGCCGAACCTCGAACTCTTCGTGCACGGCGCGGTAAATTTCACCCCTTACCGAGAGCAATTCAAATCGTTGATTTCGAGGCCCGACATGTATTATCTGGAAACCTACAATGCTTCGGAAGGTTTTTTCGGCATACAAGACCAAGCCAACTCAGACGAAATGCTCCTGATGCTTGACTATGGGATTTATTACGAATTCCTTCCACAGGGTGAGTGGGACAAAGAATTCCCGGACAGCATATCACTTGACCAAGTGCGCATCGGAGAAAACTATGCTCTGGTCATCACCACCAATGCCGGATTGTGGCGTTACCGCATCGGCGACACCATCCGATTCACTTCCCTCAGCCCTTACCGCATCCAGATTACAGGAAGGACGGCTCACTTCATCAATGCATTCGGCGAGGAGGTCATCATCGACAATGCGGAAAAAGCACTGAGCAAAGCCTGCGAACGCACAGGTGCTGTCATTCGGGAATACACGGCAGCTCCGGTGTATTTCAGTGGTGAGCGCAATGGAGCACACGAATGGCTCATTGAATTCGAACAAGCACCTTCATCGTTAGCCGAATTTTCGAATACACTCGACCATGCACTGCGCGAACTCAATTCTGATTACGATGCGAAACGGTATAAAAGCAAAGTCCTTGGACCACCTCTGATCCGGCAGCTATCAGACGGAAGTTTTTATCGCTGGCTAAAGAGAAGGGAGAAACTTGGCGGACAACATAAGGTGCCGCGCCTAGCCAACAACCGCCAAACCGTTGATGAAATCCTTCTGCATGAGATGCCTGCAGTGTAAATACCCGGCGGCTGTACTTCTTGTTTTCCTTTTGCAGGGAATCTCGTTACATGCACAGATCATATCGGATCCGCTCTATATTGGAAAAGCCCTCGATTTCCGATCAGACCCCATGGGCAACCTCTACGTTGTATCGGGAGCGGAAATACAGAAATTTTCGCCGTCCGGTGCCCCCGGCGTGCGCTACAGCCGAAAAGACCTTGGCACACCCACTTCGATCGATGTGAGTAATCCACTCCGAATTTTGATTTTTTATGCAGAATTCGCTCTTATCAATATAACAGATAACAACCTGGTGGATCAATCGGAGATCGATTTGCGCTCACTTGGCTATTTGCAACCACGGGCTGCAGCAATCGCACCGGATCAAGGCATCTGGATCTTTGACGAGATTATCGGGGCGCTGATAAAAATCGACACCCGCCTTCAGTCGGCCGCGATATCGGTCGATCTCATCCAACTATTGGGGTACAGACCACAAATCCGAGAAATAGCTACCAGCCGTGACTGGGTCATCGCCCGTGATGATTCACTTATTCACGTATTTGATCTGTTTGGCACCAAATCCATGAGTATTCCAATCCAAAGCAAGCCTGTTTTGTGTCAGCTGATTGAAGGAACCCTCTTGTTTTCGCAGGGAGAAGAACTGGTTCGAACCGATTTACGGACCCGTACCGAACAACGCTCGCCCCTGCCCTGTCCATCGGCATCGGAACGAACCGAGTGGATTGATAACCGCTGCAGGTATATGGTCCGCGGGAACCTGTACATGGCCCGTTGATTTTATCAACATACGCTTGCTTCCCTCAACCCAAAGGTTAATTTTGACCGCTGTTTGTACCGCTTTTCGGTTCTGAAATAATATCGATTCCCTTGGCAACTACACCGACTCAAAAAAACATGCACATCGCTGTCGCCGGAAATATCGGCTCTGGTAAAACGACACTCACCAGTCTGCTTGCTAAAAACCTCAAATGGGACCCGCATTACGAAGATGTAGATGACAACCCGTACCTGAATGATTTTTACGAGGACATGCAGCGTTGGTCATTCAACCTGCAGATTTATTTCTTGAATAGCCGGTTCAATCAGATTCTGAAAATCCGCAAGACGAATAAAACCGTTGTGCAAGACAGGACGATTTACGAGGATGCATTCATTTTTGCTCCTAACCTGCACGCAATGGGATTGATGACTTCCCGTGATTTCAACAATTACCTGGAGCTTTTCAACCTCATGAGCCAGTTTGTGCAACCGCCTGATTTGCTCATTTACCTCAGAGGAAGCGTGCCCGCACTGGTGAATCAGATTCAAAAACGTGGCAGGGCCTATGAAAACTCAATCCGCCTCGATTACCTCAAGCGGTTGAACGAGCGCTACGAAGCCTGGATCTCCCAATACGAAGCCGGAAAACTCCTGGTGATCGATATCGATGACATCAATTTCGCAGAAAATGCCGAACACCTCGGTATGGTCATCAACAAGATCAATGGCGAACTGCACGGTCTGTTCTGACCTTTAGTCGACCCTCAATTTTACTGCTCTTCGTTGTTTAGTCCCTCGATAACCTGTTTGGTGATATCCAGGGAATCATTCGCCAGCATGATACCGCCGCCTCGGGTGTAACCGAGTATGTAATCATAACCGCGTTTGGCATTAAATTTTTTCAGGAATGCCTGCAAATCATTGAAAATACTGTCGGTGAGCGCTGCCTCTTCTCTCTTCATGGCATCTAAAAGGGATTCACGCTGATCGAGCAAAGCCTGTTGCTTCCGCATGAGGGACTCCTCGCGCAGTTGACGCTCCCAACTGCTCATGGATGCAGCCTTTTCCTTATAATCCATCACTTCCTTTTCGAGAGCCTGTCCGCGAGCATTCAATACCGCGTCGAGGCTGTCACTCTTCTTCTCCATCCGGTTTTTCAAATCTGTGAACAGCCGATAGTTGTCCATCAAACTATCCGAATTCACAT
>JBJTJB010000033.1:0-1155 GCA_046095245.1 Bacteroidota bacterium
GTGAAAGAGTTCTACACACAAAAGCAGGCAGACTGATTTTGAATTTTACATAAACGTACGGGTCAAAATAATGCTTGCCACGGTGAAGTAGATGATGAGTCCGGTTACATCAACAAGTGTGGCAATAAACGGAGCAGATGACGTTGCAGGATCCGCTCCAAGTCTTTTCAGCAGCAAGGGCATCATTGAGCCCATCACCGTTCCCCACAGTACAACGAAGGCTACCGAAAGTCCGATGGTCAGACCGATGGGAAGCCAGTGTTGGCCGTATAATTCCGTAAACACATTCCACACCCCGACACGCACAAAACCGAGCAGGCCCAGGATCAGACCGAGCACTGCTCCAGTAATGATCTCGCGGCGCATGATTCGCCACCAATCGCCAATGGTGATTTCCCCGAGTGCCAGTGCGCGGATAATCAGCGTAGAGGCCTGGGATCCACTGTTACCTCCACTGGATACGATCAGCGGGATGAAGAGTGCCAGCACAACGGCCTTTGCAATTTCGTGTTCAAAAAAGCCCATAGCCGAAGCAGTGAACAATTCCCCGATAAAGAGCACGACGAGCCAAGGAGCGCGCTTACGCAACATTTCTCCCAAACCCACATCCATGTAAGGATCCTCCAACGCTTCAACAGCACCGATTTTTTGAATATCCTCGGTGTCTTCCTTTTTGGCAAGGTCCAGTACGTCGTCAACGGTGATGATTCCCAAAAGAAGCCCGCCTGCATCGGTTACTGGTAAAGCTACGCGGGTTGTGTTTGAAAAGGCATTTACAGCCACCTCCTCATCTGCGGTCACCAACAGGGAGGTGAATTTTCCATCGAGCAATTCCTTCACAGGCTGGTCATCGTCGGCCAGTAGAATATCGCCGATGTTGATGTCATCTGTGAGATACCCCATGTCATCAACGATGTAAATCACATCCAGGGTTTCACTTTTCTCACCTACTCTTCGGATGTAATCAAGTACCTCACGCACTGTCCAGTCCTGATTGACGGCGATGTAGTCGGGAGTCATCAAACGCCCGATCGAATCTTCGGGATAGCCGAGCAATGAAAGTGCGACCCTGCGCTCCTTTTGGGTCAGTAGTTTGAGCAATTTGTTGAGTTGCTCAGAGTCGAGTTGTTCGAGAAGAGCCGTCCGGTTATCGGC
>JBJTJB010000034.1:0-1851 GCA_046095245.1 Bacteroidota bacterium
GGTTGTGATGCGTTTAATCTGATAGAAACGGTTGCAGGCCCCAGTGATACACTGGCAACGATGTTGCTTACCTTGAACAACGCCACCATTGGATCCGCTATTTTAAACTGGAATCCCGTATCCACACCGCTTCCGCCAGGCAGCTCAGGGACCTATTCCATTTATCGTCGTATACCTCCCGGTGCATGGTCGGTGGTTGGCAATACGGCCGCACTCACCTACACCGATCCGATTAACCTCTGTGATACCTTGATCGAGTACAGGGTGGAAATGACCAATGCGCAGACTTCGTGTATTAATGTAAGCTCTGTAGATCAGGATATTTTCACCTCCATCGGGGATGTTATAGACAACCCGGAGCCACGCTGCCTGGCTGTTCAGGCCAATGGTGATGTTGTCATTACCTGGCAACCCGCAGCCGATCCAACCAGTTTCTTTGCAGGTACGGAAATCTATTCTGCAACTAGTCCTGCAGGGCCATTCACCCTGCTGACAACCCTGACAACGGCCTTACCGGCATCCTACACCCACATCGGAGCGAATGCAAACAGCCAGGTTGTGTATTATTATCTGCGCTCCCTTTCCGGATGCGATGGTACCAGAACAAACGGCTCGACCAGTGATACACTGGCCACCATGCGCCTCACGGTTTCCAATGCAACCCTGGGTTCCGCTATCCTGAACTGGAACGCCATGCATGCACCGCCACTCGCTTCCGTTGCCGGACCGTACAAGGTGATGCGCCGTGCGACAGGTATTGGAGCCTATGTGCAAATAGCCACAACGGCGGCCCTGACCTACACGGATCCGATTACGAATTGCAATATCCCCTACGAATACCGGATTGAACTGGATGACAACCTGCCCTGTACTTCCATCTCCTCTGCTGCAAATGCTGTATTCAGCTGGATTGGAAACGTGGTTGTCAATCCCGATTTGCGCTGCGTAAGCGTATTGCCTTCTGGAGCCATTGAACTTACCTGGATTGCTCCTGCGGGATCAACGACCGACTTCAACGAATACGAAATCTATCGTAACAGTGGTGCCGGATTCACTTTGATTGATTCAGTCGGAGCTTTCAATCAGCTCACGTACACCGACAACACCGTCAACGGCAATGCGCAGTCCTACAGCTATTACCTGCTCTCGCAAAGCGGATGCAGTGGACAGGTAAACAGTCCGGCCAACAGTGTAACGGTGAATTCCATTTACCTCACCACTACACCCTCACTTGGTCAGGCAACCTTAAACTGGAATGCTTTACCACTCCTTCCAAGTGCACCAGCCAGCGGTTATGATGTGTGGTCATCCTATCCCAATGGAAACTCACTTTCGGTAATCGGATCTACCACTTCATTGACCTATAATGAGTCAATCAACGACTGCGATACCACATTGCAGCACAGGGTTTCGGTCACGGATGGATCGGGATGCATCTCCAACTCAAACGTGGATGTGAACACCTTCACGTACATTGGAAACATTATTCCTCATCCGGAGTTACGCTGCGCCAGTGTACTTCCCAATGGTCAGGTTCAACTTACCTGGGTGAATCCTACACCTGCCTCGTGGATCAATTTCAACCAGTATAATATTTATCGAAACGCCGGTGCAGGATTTGTATTGGTCGATTCCATTGAGAACAATACGACGAGCACATTTACCGACGCAGGAGCGAATGCCAATGCGGGCTCGATTCAGTATTACTTACAGACGAAGTCGGGCTGCAGTGGTCAAATCGATCCATCGGTCACAGGGGGCGCTTCCAATGGGAATACCCTTCAGACCATTTTCCTGAACCTTTCCGGCGGAAATACGACAACAGCCGTTCTTAATTGGAATGCTGTTTCC
>JBJTJB010000035.1:0-3896 GCA_046095245.1 Bacteroidota bacterium
GGATATGTTAAAGGCAATCCACGTTTATCTCTTCATCCTGAAATACGATCAGATAAGTTCGGCACAATCCACTGCCAGCACTCCGACTACGATGGTAGTTGAAGGGTGCAGGAAGGGGATTTCGGCCTTAAAAAGGCTGTAGCCACGCCTTGTGTCCGGCGCGCCGAAAACAATGCGGCCGATCTGGGTCCAAAATGCTGCACCGGCGCACATGGGACAGGGCTCCAAGGTGACATACAAGGTGCATTCCTGCAGGTATTTTCCACCCAAACTGGCCGATGCCGACGTAAAGGCCATCAGCTCCGCATGCGCTGTAACATCTTTAAGCCGCTCCACCATGTTATGCCCACGAGCAATGATGCGGCCTTTTGCGACTATTACTGCGCCCACCGGCACCTCGTCAGCATCGAACGCGACCCGCGCCTCAGCAAGTGCTGCCCGCATGAAATAGGCGTCGTCGAGAATCATGAGGCGAAAGTAAAAACCAATCGCTTGCTAACAGGTGGCGGTTAATCCTGATGAAAGAAAGGCCGAAAGCAGGCCGTGCTGCGCACTACATTTGACCTGTGGCGAAAAAACTACTGTACAGCCTCGACTATGTTCCCGAGTTTGACTTCGAGGTCATTGGTATTTTCAGTTCACTGCGTGACTACCGCATTTGTTTTGAATTGAACCGGGCGATGGGTCTTAATTTCTGCAGGACTCCTGATCTGCAGGTGATCCTTGATAAAAACGGGGGGATGGGTGAATTTGCCACCTTCTTTGTGCTGAGTGAAAACAGCGAAGAACTTTATCTGGTTGCGAACCGCTGCAGCAACGGCCACTTCATTCCGGAAATGAAGCAAACGGATTACTTTCTGGTCATAAAAAACCGAAGCCGGTACACAACGATTCCCGATGTGCTGGAAACATTGAAAAACATCCGCAACTTGAGCAGCGCCCAGCAAATTGAACTGTCAACTTTGAAGAGCGCAGAAAACTTTATCCTTCTCGAACCTGTTCAGCAAAAATGAACGGTTTTTTATCCGAATCCACTTGCCGTATGATCCTTGAGCGATACAACCGAACAAAAATCGTGGCCACTGTCGGGCCTGCCAGTCATTCCGAAGCCATCCTGGAGTCCTTGATTTTGGCAGGCATGGATGTATGCCGCATCAACAGTTCCCACGGCGACCATGCAATGATGGAGGAGACCATCCGCATCATCCGGAAATTGAATGAGAAATTACAAACCCATGTCGCCATCCTGTTCGATCTGCAGGGACCCAAAATCCGCATTGGTGATTTACAGGAAAAAGGTGTCGTTCTACGTGAGGGCGATGCATTGCTACTAAGCCAGGAGGAAGTTCCGGGCACAGCGAGCGAGGTTTACATCAAATATCCGCACTTCCACAAGGATGTGAAGGAAGGCGACACCGTACTTGTTGATGACGGTAAAATCCAATTGCGTGTTACCGGCATACGTCCTGATGGGAAAGTCGACACGCTGGTAGTATATGGAGGTCCGCTCTCCTCCAGAAAGGGCGTGAATCTGCCCAACACATTGATATCGCTTCCCAGCCTCACGGAGAAAGACCGGAACGACCTCGACTTCGCCCTGCGCCATGATGTTGAGTGGATCGGATTGTCGTTTGTGCGAAAAGCCAAGGATGTAGAGGAACTCAGGGGAATCATTCGTAATGCCGGAAAATCGGCGCGTGTGGTTGCAAAAATCGAAAAGCCGGAGGCCATCCGGAATATCGATGCCATCATAGAAGCCAGCGATGGTATCATGGTAGCCAGAGGAGATCTCGGTGTGGAGATGCCCATGGAACAAGTTCCGGTGATCCAGAAGCAGATTGTCCATAAATGTAACATCGCATCCAAGCCTGTCATCATCGCCACGCAGATGATGGAAAGCATGATTACGAATTACCGCCCCACACGCGCAGAAGCGAACGATGTGGGCAATGCCGTATTCGACGGAGCTGATGCGCTTATGCTGAGTGCGGAGACCTCCGTGGGTGTTTATCCGGTTGAGACCGTTGCGGCCATGCAGAAGATCATCACGGAAATCGAGAAAGAGGATAGCATTTACTTCAGGGAGCACACGCCTGCGCAGGATTCAAGGAATTTCATCCCCGAACAAATCTGTCAGTTAAGCGTGGTAATGGCCAAACAGACCAATGCAACGGCTATCGTGGCCATGACCCATTCGGGGATGACCGCGTTCAAAATCTCGAGCCACCGACCCAAAGCGGGTATTTTCATCTTTACCGACAACCGTCCAATCCTCAACACCCTCAATCTTGTGTGGGGTATACGGGGGTTCTACTACGATAAATACGAGAGCACCGATACGACCATATCGGACATCCGAAAACATCTGGTAGAAAACAGCCTTGTCAAGCCGGGAGAGTACATCATTCACATTGCATCCACACCGATCCACGAAAAGTCGACAGCCAACACCATCAAACTGGCCCGAGTAGAATAATACAAAAGCGACCACGACCATGAATACCGCCCTCCTAAAGAGCATTTGTGAAACACCCGGGGCACCGGGGTATGAAGACCGGATCCGCGAACTTGTCCTGTCGGAAATCCGAGGACTATGCGATGAAGTGCACATCGACAAGATGGGGAATGTCACAGCCATTCGCCGTGGAAAAGAACGCAAAAAGGTCATGTCGGCGGCACACATGGATGAAATCGGTTTCATCGTAACGCACATCGATGACAAAGGCTTCCTGCGGTTCCATACCCTTGGTGGCTTCGACCCCAAGACCCTTACTGCACAGCGTGTGATCGTACACGGCAAGCAAGACCTGATCGGAGTGATGGGTTCAAAACCCATACACCTGATGAGCCCCGAGGAACGCAACAAAGCACCCCAGCTGGGCGACTATTTCATTGATCTGGGCCTTCCGAAATCACGCGTTGAGAAACTCGTTTCGGTTGGAAATCCGGTAACGCGTCAACGTGAGCTCATTGAAATGGGCAATTGTGTGAATTGCAAATCCATCGACAACCGCGTTTCGGTTTTCATCCTGATCGAGTCCTTGCGTAAACTCAAAGGGAACATCCCCTACGACTTCTTTGCCTGCTTTACCGTTCAGGAGGAAGTCGGGCTACGCGGTGCATCCGTTGCAGCGCATCACATCGAACCTGACTTCGGTATCACCCTCGATACCACCATCGCGTTCGCGACACCCGGAGCCCGTCCGTATGAAATGGTGACAGAACTCGGTAAGGGGGCGGGAATCAAAATCATGGATTCGAGTACAATTTGCGATACCCGAATGGTTAGCTTCCTGAAGAAAACAGCCGACAAGCACAAGATCAAATGGCAGACTGAGATCCTGCCGGCCGGCGGCACCGACACAGCAGGTTTGCAACGCAATGGAAAAACCGGATCGATTGCCGGAGCCATCAGTATTCCGACAAGGCATATCCACCAGGCCATAGAAATGGCCGACAAGACAGATATCCAGAACTGCATTGGCTTACTCAGTTTTGCTGTAAAGGAGATCCATACGCACGACTGGGCGCCCTGGAAATAGGGTTTAAGCCCGCAGGATTGAGTGCTTGTTTGCGTACCCTGGGGGTTTTGTTGAAATTCCCTTGCACATAGCCTTGTGTTTTGTATTTTTCGGATCAGGGTCTCCATGAAAAAGTCCATTTCAGTCCTTACATTACTTATTGCCTCCGTACTGCTATTGCGTAGCGGGGGAGTGCTTGTTTCCAAAGAAGGGTTTCATTCGCCCGAGGATCTTCGGTTTTTTCAGGCTCATTTTCGACCGCCGCTCGACTCTGGCGAGTATTTCTCGTTACCACAGAACTGCAAAGGCTGTCACGGGTACGACTCACTCGGACTTGCCAACATTGATGGTACGGGAATGGATGTCAACCTGTAC
>JBJTJB010000036.1:0-2129 GCA_046095245.1 Bacteroidota bacterium
ACTGAAGGTGGTGGCTTCGATGGCAGCGGCCAGGCGCTCGCGGGCCGGTTCCATCAATGGGCTGTGAAATGCGCCTCCAACCGGCAGCAGCAGTGCGCGTTTGGCTCCGGCAGCAGTCATGGCTTCGCAGGCGGCCTTTACGGCTTCCACTTCTCCCGAAATGACCAGTTGCCCCGGGCAGTTGTAATTAGCGGCAACCACTGTTCCGGAGGCGGCAGCGCAAATCTCTTCCACGCGGGCATCGTCCAGGGCAAGGATTGCAGCCATGGTTCCTGGCACTGCTTCGCAGGCAGCCTGCATGGCATAGGCGCGTTCCATCACCAGGCGGAGCCCGTCATCAAACTGCAGTACCCCGCAGGCTACCAGGGCCGAAAACTCACCCAGGCTGTGGCCGGCCACCATTTGTGGTTTAAAATCACTGCCCAACACGCGGGCATGAATCACCGAGTGCAGGAAGATGGCCGGCTGGGTTACCTTGGTCTGCCGCAGGTCTTCTTCGGTTCCTTCAAACATCAGCTCCGAAATCCGGAAGCCCATGATGGCATTGGCTTCTTCGAACAAAGCCTTGGCCAGTGCATTCGATTCGTAGAGGTCCTTGCCCATGCCTGGGAACTGTGAACCTTGTCCGGGAAAGAGGTATGCGTGCATAGCGTGGTGGTGTTGCTGCGTTTGTCTCTGTCTTGCTGTGGTGGTTGTGGTTCTCGGGAAATGAAAACAGTCTTGTTTCCGTCTGGATTATCGTTCGTGTTTGCGGATGAGGGAGATGAACTCGCTGCGTGTGCGGTCGTTTTCGAATTCGCCAGTGAAGGCAGAAGTGGTGGTCACCGAGTTTTGTTTTTGCACACCTCGCATCTGCATGCAGAGGTGTTGCGCTTCGATTACAACAGCCACGCCCAAAGGATCGAGGGTTTCCTGGATGCAGTCGCGGATCTGGGTTGTAAGGCGTTCCTGTACTTGCAGCCGGCGGGAAAAGGCATCCACTACGCGGGGGATCTTGCTCAGACCCACAATATACCGGTTGGGGATATAGGCCACATGCACCTTGCCGAAAAAGGGGAGCAGGTGATGTTCGCAGAGGCTGTACAATTCGATGTCCTTTACGATCACCATTTGCTGGTAATCCTCGCGGAACTTGGCCGAGTTGAGGATACCTACCGGATCAAGGTCATTGCCGTGGGTTAGGAATTGGATGGCTTTGGCGGCCCGTTCGGGAGTTTTAAGGAGGCCTTCACGCTCGGGCGACTCGCCGATCTCCTTCAGGATTCCGGCATACAGGGCCGCAATACGCCCCACGCGATCCGGGTTGTACAGGTCGAGTTTCTGGTATCCGTCCAGCTCTTCGTCGTGCGATATGTCCTTGCCGTGTTCTGCCATGGCTCAGCCGAAATACTCGGCGTAGTTGTTTTCCGTCTCGTACAATTTCACGCAATGCAACTCACATCCTTTTTCACGGATGGCATCGGACAACTGATCCCAAATGGCGATGGCCAAAATCTCGGTCGATGCCAGTTTGCCTTGCATGAAATCCACTTCGAGGTTGATGTTGCGGTGGTCGAGCTTGTCCACCACCTTTTCCTTGATGAGGTTGCTCAGGAACTTCAGGTCGATGACGAACCCGGTGTCGGGGTTCAGCTCGCCTTTTACGGTTACAAACAGCTCGTAATTGTGCCCATGCCAGTTCGGGTTGGCACATTTTCCGAATACCTCTGCATTCCGCTGATCGTCCCAATCGGGCCGGGCCAGCTTATGGGCGGCGTTAAATCGTTCTCTACGGGTAATGAATACCATGTGTGTCAATGAGTTAAGATAATAAATAACCCGATACAAAGCTAGGGCTTTTCCCTGAGCTTTCAAGTTTTTCCGGTGTGACAGTAGGCTACCTTTGCAGGCATGTCTGCACACGATGTTTTGCTGGTGGCCGCCACAGTGCCCGAGCTGAGGTCCTGTATCCCAGCAGCGGAGGATGGATTCCGGCCCGGCGCTGCTCCGGGAATCGACACCTTGGTGACCGGAGTGGGGTGTACAGCAACAGCCTTTCAGCTGGGGCGCATCCTGTCGACCCATCGCTACCGCCTGGCCATCCACGTCGGGTTGGCCGGTAGTTTTGATCCGAATCTTCCTCCCGGAAC
>JBJTJB010000037.1:0-2559 GCA_046095245.1 Bacteroidota bacterium
GCGCGAATCACCGAAAGGTTTTTTCGTGCAGGAACCGGCTGGGCGGCTTCGTAGAGATAAACAGGTATTTTCAACTCTTCACCCACTCGCTTGGCTAATTTCCGCGACCACTCCGCGGTTTCTTCCATGGATATTCCGGAAATAGGGATGAGCGGACACACATCCGTGGCTCCCATGCGCGGATGCTCTCCTCGGTGTTTTCGCATGTCGATGGTTTCAGAGGCCTTTCGGATACCTCTGAAGGCCGCTTCGACCACCGGACCGGGTTCGCCGACCAGTGTGATCACCGTACGGTTTGTCGCTTTGCCCGGGTCTACATTCAAAACCTGAACCCCTTCGACACTGGACAACGCTTCGGTGATCTGTCTGATCACTTGCTCGTCGTTACCTTCACTGAAATTAGGTACACATTCGATGAGTTGTTTCATGATATCGTGCTGATGATTTTATTTACCTCTTTAATCGACCCTCCGGCCACATTTCATTGGATTGTATTTTCCTGATTCCTCCTCCCTCACTTATTTCCCGAAATGATGTTCCCTCCAAGTACGGTCGTTTGCACCAGGTTTTGTCCGAAGTAATAGGGCAGGAAGGCATAGGAGGGAATAGGGCGGGTGATGAAAAAGTCAGCACGTTTCCCTTTGGCGATGCTGCCTGTTTCAGCAGCGACTCCCATAGCGGCTGCCGAATTCGATGTAGCTGCGATGATGGCCTCCGACGGGGTCATCTTATAAAGAATACAGGCAAGGGAAACCATTTGGTTCATGTTGCCGCTGGGACTGCTACCGGGATTGAAATCCGTCGACAGTGCAACCGGAAGCCCCGCACCGATCATTTTCCGGACTGGAGGCGATTGTAGTCCGAGAAATAATTGCGCACCGGGAAGCAAGACCGGTATCGACTCCGAGCCGGCAAGCAGTGAAATGTCCCGGTCGTCGGTGAATTCCAAATGGTCGACGCTGATGGCATTCGCCTTTACACCCGCTTCGATACCTCCGGAGTGAGAGAGTTGCTCCGCATGCACTTTTGCTTTCATTCCGAATTTCTGTGCTGAGTCAAGGATATCAAGGGTTTCTTCTTTGGTGAAATATCCTTTTTCACAGAAAACATCGCAGAAATCAGCGAGACGCTCTTCGGCAATCGCAGGTATAAGGGATTCCTTCAACAGGCGTATGTATCCCGCTTTATCATTCTTGAATTCGTCCGGAACAGCATGGGCGCCGAGAAAGGTGGACCGGATGTTGGCTGTAACTTGCTCTTTCAACCTTTTTATTACGCGCAGCATCTTCAGCTCGCTATTCAGGTCAAGTCCGTAACCGCTTTTTATTTCAATGGAACCGGTCCCGCCGGCAATCATATCCTGAATTCTTGCCAAGGCATCCCTGTACAATTCTTCTTCCGTTGTATTTCGCAGGCGCCGTGCTGAATTGAGTATCCCGCCACCGCGTTCAGCGATTTCCTGATAACTGAGTCCTTTGATGCGGTCGACGAACTCCAGTTCACGGCTGCCGGCATACACCACGTGGGTGTGTGCATCGCACCAGGAAGGGAAAACGTGACCGCCGGCAGCATCCAGTTCATGGATGTCTGAGTGCAACTGGCGGATAGCCGCAACGGCTTCCGGAGTTTGCCTCCCGAAAGATTCGATGTGACCATCGACAACGAACAAAAAAGCATCATGCAATTCCTGCAATCCGTCCATCTCACCGCCGCTGTAGGATGTGCGGGGAGTTTCCTCTATGTGGACCAGGGATCGGATATTGGTAACAAGGAGTGCCACGGAACTTAGTAGATTCGCTGTCGAAATTAAGCATTTAACCATCAAACCTTCTGCTGCCATTTACGATGTTATCATCCTTGGCGCCGGACCAGCCGGAGCTGCGGCGGCATTGGCCTTGCGGGGTGAAGGTCTTCGTATCGCCCTGGTCGACCGCTACCGCTTTCCCCGTGACAAGGTCTGCGGTGATGCCGTCGGAGGCAGGGTGAGAAGGGTTCTTTCGTCTCTCGACCCCGGACTGGCAGCAAGATTCGATGAGCTCCCGCTGGCCACTGTCGCCGGTGGCTGGCGCCTGGTGGCACCCTCCGGGCGCGATGTGGTGGCGTACTTCAAAACTCCCGGACTCGTTTGTGCCAGGGAACATTTCGATGATTTTCTTTTCCGGGAGGCCGCTTCAACACACGGGGTGGATGTGATGACTGGATCTGCCGCTGTCGATATATCCGTGGAAGATAAACAGGTCAATGTATCCTTTCAGGATAAACAGATCGCCTCAACGCTGTTGATAGCCTGTGACGGAGCGAATTCCATCGCAGCAAGAAAAATATTTTCAAGGAAGGTGGATACGCAATATCACAGCGGAGCGGTCCGGGCCTACTTCCGAAATGTGCAAGGAACTTCCGGTTCGCAATTGCTGGAGATCCATCTGATCAAGGGGCGGCTACCGGGCTATTTCTGGATCTTTCCCCTGCCGGACGACCGTTGCAATGTCGGTTTTGGGATGCTGACGCGCGACTTGTCCTCGCGGCGTGTCGATCTTCGTTCCAGTTTCTCGGATATCA
>JBJTJB010000038.1:0-2170 GCA_046095245.1 Bacteroidota bacterium
CTAAAGAAATCGTTCACATGAGTTTGGAAATCATCGCTAAAGTGCTCTATTCGCTTCCGGAGCAGACTGGTCAGGGCCAGAAAGGTCCCTGGGTGAAGCAAGATGTCATCGTAGAAACCGAAGAGCAGTATCCCAAGAAAATCTGCATGAGTGCATGGGGAGACATGGTGGCTCAATTCAAATCGTACGCACCCGGCACGCGCCTCAAAATCAATTTCCGTGTCGAGTCGCGCGAGTACAACGGTCGCTGGTACACCGATGTACGCCCCTGGCGTGCTGTGGTTGAAGGTGGAGCGCCTGCCATGTCGAATGCAACGGAACATGCAGCACCCATGGCGGTTGTGAGTGATCCGATGTCGGCACCCTCCGAGCCGGATGATTTGCCCTTCTGATCCGATCCATTTTCGAATCAAGTCATACCAAGACCCTGCTTCGGCGGGGTCTTGCTTTATAGTACTACGCATCCGCATCATTTAAGCCTGCTGTATTTCTGGCGAAGGGTATGTCCGAGTGGCGCCCACCTGTGTTGAGTACGGATGCAGGATTGCCATCGCCGGCTTTTGAGTGGTTTGCAATACCTGTTGCCAGCCGCATCAGCCCGGGTTAAAGACAAGTAGCGGTGCATGCACGCCGAAAAAGCCTGCATTTGTCCCTGAAGCGATGTACTTTTGGGCACTCAATTCCTGAACTCTTTTTATGAAGAAGATCCTCCTGATTGTCCTTTCCTGGTTTGCATTTCTGAGTCCTGCTGCCTTTGCCGATGAAGGGATGTGGTTGCCACAACTGCTGCAGCAATTGAACGCGCCTGAAATGCGCCTGAAGGGCTTGCAGATTCCGGTGGAGGAGATTTACAGTGCCAACAAGAATAGCCTGAAAGATGCGGTGGTACTATTCGGTGGCGGCTGTACCGGCGAAATCATTTCAGGTCAGGGTTTGCTGCTGACCAACCACCACTGTGGTTTCGGTCAGATCCAGGAACACAGTTCGCTCGAACACAACTACCTGCGCGACGGGTTTTGGGCCAAGGAGTTGAACGATGAAATTCCCTGTCCCGGATTAACGGCCACCTTCATTATCCGCATGGACGATGTCAGCTCCGAGTTCACCGGGCTCGATGGACTCGACGAGAATGCACGCAACGAACGCATCAAATCGATTTCTGCAGCGCTCGAGAAGAAAGCAACCGAGGGCAACCGCTATGAAGCCAAGGTGCGTCAATTCTATGCCGGTAACACCTTCATCCTGATTGTGACAGAGACCTACCGCGATGTGCGTCTGGTCGGTGCACCTCCTTCGTCCATTGGAAAATTCGGTGGTGATACCGATAACTGGATGTGGCCCCGGCATACAGGCGATTTTTCGCTGTTCCGTGTATATGCTTCGGCCGATAATACACCTGCGGCATACAGTCCGTCGAATAAGCCGTTCAAGCCCCGGCACTTTTTCCCGATCAGTCTAGCCGGTGTTCAGCCCGAAGATTTCACCATGGTGTACGGATTCCCGGGGCGCACGCAACAATATATCTCTTCTTTCCAGCTTAAGACCACGCTCGAAGTCAACAATCCAAACCGGATTGCGGTACGCACACGGCGGTTGGAGATCATGGACAAAGGCATGCGCTCCAGCGAAAAGGTGCACATCCAGTATGCTGCCAAGCAGAGCAGCGTGAGCAATGCCTGGAAAAAGTGGAAGGGTGAGAGCAAAGGCCTTGCCGGAGCAAGGGCTGTTCAGCGCAAGCGTGTACAGGAGGTGGAATTTCAGGGCTGGGTTCTGAAAGATACCGCCCGTCAGCGCCGCTACGGTTCGCTTATTACCGATTACGCGGAGTTGTACACACGCAACACCCCGTATGTGCACGCCAATGATTATTATGCTGAAGCGGTGATGGGGATTGAGGTGTTGTCGTTCGCCAACGCCCTGCGACCGCTCATGGATGCGTATGCTTCCACACCGGGCGATACCGCCATCCTCGGAAAAGAACTGCGTTCGCTACGGGCCATGGCTGCCGACCACTTCAAGGATTATCATCGCCCCCTCGATCTTGAAATGACTTCAGCCTTGCTGTCGATTTAAGACCGCTCGGTAACGGACTCCCTCAAAACCGCCGAATTCCTGTCGCTGAGTTCCAGTCACAACCCCGATTATTCCGCACATTCCAATCAGCTTTTAG
>JBJTJB010000039.1:0-1117 GCA_046095245.1 Bacteroidota bacterium
TTATAAGGGAATTTATACATCATCCAAAGGTTGTTGCTATCGGTGAGGCCGGACTGGACAGGTTGACAGACCTTCCGCTTTCGCTCCAAACCGAAGTTTTTACAGAAATGGTCTCCCTGTCTGAGGAAGCCCGAAAACCATTAATCATTCATGCTGTCCGTACACATGCTGAAATTGCATTATTACACAAAAGCCTGAAGCCCAAACAAGCCTGGATCATACATGGATTCAATTTGCGAAAAAGTATCGCCGACGGGTTGTTGGACTCGGGCTTTCACCTTTCATTCGGCGCACAGTTGCTGCACGAAAACAGTTCCGCATCGCAGGTATTCCCCGATGTTCCCGACGATCGTTTCTTTCTGGAGAGCGACGATTCATCCATTGATATGAAAGACTTATATGTTCGTGCCGCCAACCTGCGTGGATGCACTGTTGAACAACTGACCGAATCACTTTATGGACGCTTCAACAAACTCTTCTACAAGGTCTGACCGTCAGTGGCTGTCCCGCACAGCACTCATTACCGGAGACCATGGACTTGACCGCCTTGAGCGCGCCCATGTTTTGGTGATCGGACTCGGAGGTGTGGGATCCTATGCCGCTGAGTTCATTGCAAGAGCGGGCGTCGGAGAAATGACCATCGTTGATGGGGATGATGTTGAGGCAAGTAACCGGAACCGTCAGTTGCCCGCCTTAGCTACAACGGAAGGTCAGTCGAAAGCGCTCTTGATGGAGGAACGACTGAAAGCCATAAATCCCTCGATCAAAGTGAATGTGATCCGCTCATTTCTGATGCCGGAAGTGATTGAGGGGATTCTGAGCCATCCGTTTGACTATGTTGTAGAAGCCATTGACAGCATTACCCCAAAAGCGACTGTCATTTATCATGCGAAGCAACGCGGTCTTCGTATTGTCAGCAGCATGGGTGCCGGAGGTAAATTGGATCCAACCAAGTTGGTTGTTGCCGACTTGAGCAAGTCTCATACCTGCAGGTTCGCCCAATACGTACGCAAGCGGCTTCGCAAGATGGGCGTTCGCAAAGGGGTAAAAGTGGTATTCAGCACAGAATTGGTCATCCGGGAATCACTTATGTTGACCGACGGAAGTCGATACAAGA
>JBJTJB010000040.1:0-1658 GCA_046095245.1 Bacteroidota bacterium
ATCGAAGCAAGCTTATTTGCATGCAGCACAGGCCAGCTTGCAAAAAAAAGATGCATTCGGTGCGAAAACCTACTTGCAGCAGGCATTGCTTTATGGTGAAGACCCGCTGGTACTTTCAACACTTGCTGAAGCAGAGTTCAGGTTATTCAACTACAAGAGATCACTCGACATCGCATTTCAAGCCTTAGCGCTTGGTGACAAAAAAAAGAAATCGGAATGGAGCGTATCCGAAAAAGCCCAATTGTTGCGGTTGATGGTAGAATCAAGCAAGCGGATTGGTTTTTTTGATCAGTCCGATAGCCTGATCAGTCAACTTAGCGTATTGATTCCCGATAGCATCCATCAAGCATCGCAGTTACGTGCCTTTTTGAACGAAACACGCACAGCTGTTCAGGATACGGTTGCGGTGGTTCTGAATCCGGTGGGCGGCGATGTGAATACCGCACAATCGGACTTTGCACCCGGTTTTATTGGCGACAGCCTCTTGGTGTACTCCTCACTTCGCTATACCACCGGAGCGGATGAAACGAAGAAGCAGACCTCCCGCATTGCCCTTACTCCCTACCCTCCCGCACAGTCTAACCGCCGGAGTCCTTCCACATTGATCGGAAATACGATCAACCAGCCTTCGTTCAACACCGCCAATGCATCGGTTTCACCGGATGGCAAGTGGATGGTTTTCAGCCGCTGCCTCGAAGACGCCAACGGCCAATTGAAGTGTGCACTGTACATGAGTTCAAAAAACGGCAACTCGTGGAGCGAAGCTGTTCGCCTGGACAATCGGATCAATTCACGCGACCACACATCATCTCAACCTTGTCTTTCTGCAGATGGTGCGGATGGGTATATGCTATTTTACTCCAGCAATCGTTCGGGGGGCCGTGGGGGAATGGACCTCTACAAAGCGCGTATGAACCAAGGACGTATTGCAGCGCCAGAATCACTCGGAAATTCCATCAACACAGAACACGACGAGTGGACACCGTTTTACGATGCCTATACCGATACCCTCTACTTCAGCAGTGAGCGTCCGGGCGGGATTGGTGGTTTGGATCTGTATTGCATCCGCCTTTCATCCGAGAACGACAAGTCAAACCTGCTCCCGATCCCTTACAACAGTTCGTACAACGACCTATACCTGACCCGTTCATTCGGTCCACAACGTCATACCCTTCTGGTCAGCAATCGACCACCCGCACAGTCGTTGGACGGTTCTGCATGCTGTTATGATTTATTCAGCGTGACAATGGATACATCGTTAGCAGACCTTGAAATAAAAAACACCGGATTAACCACTTCCGCATCCGATTCAGGTTCAAATGCGGATTTGAATGAACATGCTCTAAGTGATGCTGAGTTCAAGGCCCTTCCCGGAGAACAACAACTCAAGTACCTGAACCAGTCCTTTCCAATCCGATTGTATTTTGACAACGATTACCCGGATCCCAGCAGCAGAAAATCAACAACCAGGAGTCAGGTGGATACCTTGTGCCGTAACTACCTGATGAGGCAAGCGGCCTACCTTCGAGAGCAAGGCACCCCAGAGGAATCCACCGCAATCAACTTGTTTTTCAGGGATTCTGTTCAGGGACACATGAATAAACTGGATTCCTTCACGCGTCAGTTGCTTATCCGTTTGCAAGGCTCAGAGAATGGCC
>JBJTJB010000041.1:0-1537 GCA_046095245.1 Bacteroidota bacterium
GAATGGGCCATCACCCAATGCCGCGAACTGAAAGCCGCCGGAGTCCCCTGCATCCATTTTTATACCATGGGCAACTCGGACACCTGCCGTCGGGTAGCTAAAAACGTATTCTAAATTAAAGCCGCACGACCAGCCCGATTCCACCATCGAGGCCGCCTGTTTCCAGTGTGCCGGTGAATCCGTTCAGGTTTTGAGCCTGCCCATCGATCCGGAAAGCGTCCAGCTTGAAGTTGTGGCTATCCATCCCCAGGTGAACATTCAAGCCCAGACGGGAACTGAAAAACACGAGGGTTCCGGTGGCAAGCCGGTATCCGCCCCCACCATAATCCGCTTCTGTTACCACCTGGGTAAGTGTATTGGTTTCCCTTAACCGCAGTCGCGCCGTATTGAGCCCCAGTGAAACATACCACCTGAATTGCTCCCGTGCGATGAGGCTGTATTCGGCCGTCAGGGCGATCACTGTAAAACCGTTGCTTTTCCCTTCCGCACTGTCGGGCTCATACAAATAAGACCCGAATTTAAGGTCAAGGCCTGCATTGAACCGCTTGCTGAAGGCATAGCGCACCTCAATGGGAATGTGGAGCGTAGCTGCTGCATCCTCTTCGGTCGAGGTGAATTTCACCCCATTGGCGAATGAGTACGTTAGGGTGTTGCGGGTACCATACACTGCGAATCCGCCGCCTGCACGCAGCTGGATGCGGGGCTCGTTTTGAGCGCTTGCAGTCAGGACTGTCAGGAGTAGCGCCAGTGCAATCGGGAAGTGCTTGAGAAAACGGTTCATGCCTTCAAAAATAACAGGATTGGTGATGTAGGGCTGACATCATCGGGTTACCTTTGCATCAATTCCTTCAGGCATGAAATTCGGCGTTGTCATCTTCCCCGGCTCCAATTGCGACCAGGATCTGATTCATGTGGTACGTGATATCATGGGTCAGCCCTGTGAACCTCTTTGGCACAAAGACCATTCACTTCGCGGATGCGATTTCATCCTGCTGCCGGGCGGATTTTCGTACGGTGACTACCTAAGGAGTGGCGCCATTGCCCGCTTCTCGCCCATCATGCAGGAAGTGATTGAATTTGCAGACAAAGGAGGTTTCGTATTCGGGATATGCAACGGATTCCAGATTCTGACCGAATCGCGCCTGTTGCCCGGTGCTTTGCTTCACAACCGGAACCATCAGTTCATCTGCAAGAATGTAAACTTGCGTTGCGAGACGGACGAATCGTTCATCACCTCGAAGCTCAAAGTCGGTCAGCGTTTAACGATTCCGATTGCACACGGAGAGGGCCGCTTCCACTGCGATGAGGAAACACTGGCATCCATGCAAGCCAACCGTCAGATCCTGTTCCGCTATTGTGATGAGCAGGGAGAAGTCACGGATGCCGCAAATCCCAACGGAGCCCTTGACAACATCGCGGGAATCTGTAACAAGGGCCGCAACGTGTTTGGTATGATGCCACACCCGGAGCGGTGCAGCTCAGCCTTGCTCGGAAACACAGATGGCAAGTTGATTTTCGACTCGATTCTAAACACCGT
>JBJTJB010000042.1:0-1195 GCA_046095245.1 Bacteroidota bacterium
AAAACGCGTTGCTTAAAAACATATCGCCGCAACAAAAAGTCCATATCCGTTCGCACTACTCCCCTGTAAACGCCGGTCGCCTCTTGCTTGATAAGGAATCAAGCAAGAGGCGACCGGCTTTTACAGGGTCGTAGTGCGAACGGATATGGACTTTTGCTTGCGCCGATAGGTTTTTACGCAACGCCTTATCCGATGCTAAATGAATGATCTGAGCAATGAGGTCCTCTACTGATCCGCTCTGAAAAAGTAATCCTGTTTCTCCATGGATCACAGCATCGCGGTTGGGCTCAAGATCCGATGCGATTACTGGAATTCCTGCGCTCATCCCCATAAGCAGCACACCACTTTGATAAATACGTCGATACGGGAGTATCAGCATGTCGCAATTCCGGAACAAGGCATCTCGCTCCGTATCGCTGATGTGACGCAGTACAACATGAATCCTTTCCCTCATTCCGGATTCTTCAATGCTTCGAAGCAATTGCTCAGGCTCAGCATCCCGAATTTTCCCGGCAACGACCAAGTGAATGCGAGGAGGAAGGCTTCGCATCGCCTCCAACAGCAAATCAAGGCCTTTGCTCCGCTTGATCTGACCAAAAAACAAGAGCCTGATTTCATCCGCAGCACGTTCGCCCTTCAATTCAGAAGGCAAATCGGTGTGGTCACTTTCTCTAAGCGGACTCGCTGTGTATAGATTCAGAAAGTGTACATGGGGAATAATGGAAATGCGGCTGGATGCCCTATAGCCCATGATACGCAACAATTGCTCCCGGCTGTAGGTGTTGTGTACAAGCCTGGTGCTAGCCAGTTTGCCGATTACGAGTCGCCTGAAAATGGGTAGGCTGTACGACTCGAGACTCTCTACATCATGCACCAGCGCGATGATCCGAAACCCTGCAATGCGCGTCATCAGGAAATAGATCAGGTCCACCAGTCCACCGCGGAAAACGTGCAGAAGAATCCGATCGGCTCCCCATCGTTTTGCTGCATGAAGGCTTCGGATTACACCCGCAAAAGATGCAAGCAGAGAAACGAACCTATTTTTATCCCTGTTGTGGATGGTATGATGAGCAGAGCCCCCATCCACCGTACTTGAGTAGTTGGAAAAAACAACAGATTCCGCGCCGTTGTTAATCAATCCTTCCGCCAGCACGTTATCGTAATGATCCATGCCTGCTTTTGCACCGACCGGATC
>JBJTJB010000043.1:0-1135 GCA_046095245.1 Bacteroidota bacterium
AATCTGGCCATCATCACGCACTCCAATGCCGAATTCGTGGTTGATTTCGTGAAGGTGATGCCGGGCGTTCCCAAGGCCCGCGTCAAATCGCGTATCGTACTGACCCCCCAGCATGCCAAGCGCCTGTTGGGTGCATTGGCAGACAACATCCAGAAGTTCGAGGCGGCGCATGGAACCATCAAGCAGACCGAGGCGATCGGATTGCCCATGAATTTCGGCGGCCCTACGGCACAGGCCTAAGCACCGAATGAGCGGAGGTTCGGCAATACGGTCCTTCCTTACTGTTGTAAAACAGCACAAAGCAGCCGCTTTCAAGACGATCCGTGTCTTGTTTTTCCTGGCTTGTTGTGTGCTCATCTGGAATTATATCCGCCAAAACCCGGAGGCAATCGGGCGCATGGCTTCGGCATCTCACCGGAGCGGCTTTTATCAGTGGCTTGTA
The DNA here is from genome assembly GCA_046095245.1 of Bacteroidota bacterium. Taxonomy (GTDB): domain Bacteria; phylum Bacteroidota; class Bacteroidia; order AKYH767-A; family OLB10; genus JAJTFW01. Next base: position 443 of record JBJTJB010000043.1, read on the forward strand.
CCGGTACTCCTGCTGGCTCCGCTCAACTGGTACCTGGAGTCGGAAAAATTCAGGCTGTTGGTCACGCGCTTGAGTCCGATCGGACGCTTGAATTCCTTTCGTGCCTACCTGACCGGAACGGCTGTCAGTCTCTTCACGCCCAACCGCAGTGGCGAATTTGCCGGTAAGGTCCTCTATCTGCCTCCTGCTCACCGTGCAGAGGGCGCACTCCTGGCCATTGTAGGGAGCACCGCCCAGCTTCTGGTGACCATTCAGGCGGGTTGTGTTGCACTTCCACTGCTGTACAATTCCACGAACCTGGTGCTGATGCTGGTTCTGGCAGGGTTAGCAGGGAGCCTGTTGTGGTTTTTCCTCCCTGAAATCGCCAAGGCCATCACGCATGTGCGCTTACCAAATTCCATTCGGTCTGCCATTGCGGCATTGACACAGGTTACCTACATCCAGCGTAGTTCGGTGTGGGCACTCTCTGTGTTGCGCTATATGGTTTTTTGTCTTCAACAACTCCTTCTCTTCCGTGTGTTCGGTGCCGAAAGCGATCCTCAGGTTCTTCTTCCCCTGATTGCATCTGTGTATCTAGTGTCGAGCCTGGTGCCCAACATCGGAATCGCCGAATTGGCGTTTCGCAACGCCATCAGCCTGTACCTCTATGCAGATGCAGGAATCGACATGGCAACGGTGTATACAGTCACCACC
>JBJTJB010000044.1:0-7852 GCA_046095245.1 Bacteroidota bacterium
CAAAAAGGCCATGGTAATCCCACGAAGCCAAACAGGCAATTCTGCCAAACGCACCCGAAGTCCGGGCTTTCGCTGCGCGAAGGACTGCGTTGAACTGATGGTCATGTGGGGCCTTCGCGGAACCTTGACCTTGAAATGATACAACCAAAGGGCAGGAACAAGCAACAAGCCCCAAAGGAGTTCGGGAGACTTGAAATGCATGGAGGCGAAATCAGGCAGCAGGTCCATCTCCTTTTTTGATTTCAATCCGCGCACTCATTTCCGTTGTGCTTGTTTGCAGGGCAGTGGACTTTACAAACCGGATGGCTTCCTGCATACCCCAACGATTTTCATCTGCCACTGGTATATACTTAGCGAATTTGACCAGGTCGGCAAGTCGAATGATCCGCTCAAATCCTTCGCGAAGCTGTGGATCCCATCCGATTGATGCAGCTTGTTGAAGCAATTCATCCGAAGTCGACTCCATGGCTGAGAGCTGCCATCGGTCTTCAAGGTATTTACGCAGAATGTCGGTCAGGCCTGAGTGATAGGCTTTCACCTGACCTGCTTGCCAAAGTCCCTCGGATTCGAGTGCTTCGAGCGCTGCAAGTGCCAACACATGGGCAGGAACGAACGGCCTTGACTCCTGCACTGGAACGACCGGACGATTTTTAAACCGACGCCAAAACAACCATGCCCATCCCGCAACCACCAACAAGGCAACTAGGATGTACAGCATTAGCGTGTAATCCGGGGGCAATTCAATCAATGGTTTGATGTCGCGAATCGCCTGGGTGGTGTCAACTGGCAATGCAATTACCGTAATGGAAAAAGGTTCGGTCGCAGCTGAATCCAATTTTCCAGCAGTGCTATTAAAAAGGAAATAGACAGGCGGTATATCAAAGCGACCCGAATCGAACGCAATCACACGAATGCGCTGCGACTGCAACATCAGTGCAGGGTCATCGGTAGGCAATGTATCCGGCACTCCCGGATCGAGGATTTCCAATCCCTTGATTGAATCAAGCCAGACCGGCCATAGAATACGCTGCCCGGCGGGATGTGCAACTCTCAGTTCAAGGGTAAGCGATTCTCCCAGGGAAACGCGGTTGGTATCCGCGCTGAGGGTAGGAACCACATTCTGCGCAGCAGCATTCAGCCACAGAACAGAAAACACGATCACACAAAACGACCTCCTGAACCTCATGCCCTGTGCTCGCGTTTTCTGAATAGGTTCAATAGTTCCCGAACGTATGATTGGCCTGTCATCACCGAGGCATGATCAACACCGGCACGACCAAACGTATCCACTGCCCGCCCGACAGATTGCTTCCACCAGGCTGCATAATCGCGCCTGAGGGCACTATCACCCGTGTCGAGCAATACACGTTGACCAGTCTCCGCATCGGAAAAACGCACTAAGCCCATATCGGGCAATTCTGCCTCCCGAATATCATTGATCCGTATTGCTGCAAGATCGTGTCGCTTCGATACCACCTTCAATGCGTCCTCATAGCCCGCATCCATGAAATCCGAAATCAAAAACACGATACTCCGCTTTTTCACCATGTTGTTCAAATACCGAAGCGCTGCATTGATGTCGGTCCCCTTGCCCTCGGGCTCGGTGGTTAAGAGCTCACGGATGATCCGTAAGATGTGTGTTTTACCCTTCTTTGGAGGAATGAACCGCTCGATACGGTCTGAAAACAGAATGACTCCGGCTTTATCGTTGTTGTGAATGGCTGAAAACGCAAGAACAGCACTCAGCTCTGTAACCAAATCCCGCTTGAAGGAGTCACGGGAACCGAACATGCCGGAATCGCTGACGTCCACCAGCAACATGACATTGAGTTCACGCTCCTCTTCGAACACCTTCACATAGGGATGGCCGAAACGGGCGGTCACATTCCAATCGATATTCCGAACATCATCACCATGAACATACTCACGAACCTCCGAAAAAGCCATACCCCTTCCCTTGAAGGCTGAATGGTATTCGCCAGAGAAAATCTGAGCGGACAAGCCCCTCGTTTTGATCTCTATTTTTCGGACGCGTTTGAGAAGTTCGGACGGTTCCATGTCAACTTTGCCTTAAGGCACTTCAACAGCATTCAACACTTCGTTGATGATATCATCCGTATTCATGTTTTCGGCCTCAGCCTCGTAGCTCAAACCGATACGATGGCGCATCACATCATGACAGATGGCACGGACATCTTCGGGAATGACGTATCCGCGTCTTTTGATAAACGCGTAGGCTTTGGAGGCAAGTGCCAGATTGATACTTGCCCTGGGAGAACCTCCATAGCTGATCATACCCTGTAACCTGGAAAGGTTGTTTTCCTTGGGGAATCGTGTTGCGAAGACGATATCGAGGATGTACTTCTCGATGTTCTCATCCATGTAAACGCTTCTGACTGCCTTACGGGCATTCAGAACAACCTCTGCAGAGAGAACCGGCTTGATGGCAGGAGTATCCTGAGCGAGGTTCTGGCGCATAATGATACGCTCATCCTCTTTGCTGGGATAACCAATTACGACCTTTAGCATGAAGCGATCAAGTTGAGCTTCAGGCAAGGGGTAGGTTCCCTCCTGCTCTACCGGATTCTGCGTAGCCAAAACCAGGAATGGCTCCTCCAGAGGAAACGTTTGGTCACCAATGGTCACCTGCCTTTCCTGCATCGCCTCAAGCAGCGCACTCTGCACCTTCGCCGGAGCCCTGTTGATTTCATCTGCAAGAATGAAATTGGCGAAAATCGGCCCCTTCCGCACAGTAAACTCCTCCATCTTCTGATTGTAAATAAGCGTGCCTATCAAATCGGCAGGAAGCAAGTCAGGAGTGAATTGGAGGCGGGCAAAACGTGCATGGATTGAGGAGGAAAGACTTTTGATGGCAAGCGTTTTTGCCAGTCCCGGAACCCCCTCCAACAGGATATGTCCATTTGAGAGTAATCCGATTAACAGGCGGTCGAGCATATACTTCTGCCCAACTATCACCTTGCCCAACTCCATGTTGAGCAATTCGATGAAAGCCGATTCCTGTTGTATTTTTTCGTTGATTTCGCGGATATCAACCATGGTGATAACGATTCGTTTTGTTTGTCCTGCAAGTATAGGCCAATCCCGAAATGATTGATCAGAAGGTACAGCCTGTTTTTGGTTAAACTCTTGTTAATAACCCGACCCTAGAATCACTCCATTTTCACGCGCGGATCGAGACGTGCATAAAGCATGTCGACCGCCACATTAATCAGGACAAAAAACACGGAAACCATCAGCACTGAGCCCATGACCACAGGAAAGTCGTACATCTCCAACGCATCGACGGTCAGCTTTCCGACCCCCTTCCATCCAAACACATATTCAATGAAAACAGCACCAGCCAGTAAGGAACCAAACCAGCCGGAAATGGCCGTTAACACCGGGTTGAGAGCATTGCGCAGGGCATGACCAAATATCACAGCCCACTCACTTAAGCCCTTGGCCCGAGCCGTTCGGATATAATCCTGAGCCATGACCTCAAGCAAAGAAGAGCGTGTAAGCTGAACGATAACAGAAAGCGGACGGATACCCAAGGTGATCGCAGGTAAAATCAGGTTAGACCATTTGTAGCGGGAACCTTCAAAGGGATCTATTTCGGTCAAACTACCGGTCATTTCAAGCCCGGTCCATTCGTTCAACACGAAACCAAACAGCCAGGCTATCAGAATTCCGGCAAAAAACGAGGGAACTGACATCCCAGTCACCGATAGGAATAAGATCAGGCGATCGGTCAGTTTCCCTTTGTACAGTGCCGACAAAACACCCAAACCAATCCCGATGATTGCGGCGAACAAGAGGGCACTAACCGAAAGTACGACAGTGCCAGGCAATGCATCCATCAACATGGCCCCGACATTCTCACGTGTTTGATAGGAACGGCGCAGGCATGGGTATTTAATTACCACTTCATACCGCCCAAACGGAAGCAAAGTCAACCATGCACCGTATTTACCTGAGTCGGCGAAGACCCGGGATGCGGAATCGGCTGCATTCAGGACAGAGATTGGCGACAGATCGTTAACATACAGTGCGAACTGCTTTGCCAGTGGCAAATCCCTACCCAATTCGCGATTGATCACCTCCACCGAGGCCAGGTCGGCACGCTGCCCCAAAACCATGCGGGCCGGATCACCCGGCAATACATTAAACAACAAAAACACAACCACTACAACCCCTGCAACAACCAGGAGTCCTGAAAGAAGGCGGCTGATAAAAAATCGGATCACTTACCGGATTCGATAGCTTTCTTCAGCAATTCGGGTTTGAAGGCCTTATCCTCTGTACCCACATAGTAATTCCGGATATTCCCGTTCCATAAATAAAAGACTCCCGGAGTAGAGCCATCGGGTCCAATGAGGGTCCAGAAAGTCGGGATATCGAGAACCGTGTACGGAAACTCACGACCAGCAAACTCGAAAAACTCGGGGATCTTAAAAGTCTCCTCGTCCATAAAGTACACGTAAACGGGAGGTAGCCCACCCTGTTCTCGCATCTTACGCAGTTCACGCGCAGCCTCCCGACAGTGGTCACAGCCTGCAGCAAAAAAACAAACAATGCGTTTTCCCTTGTCCAGATTGACCCGCTTGCCGCTAAAGGTGTTCGAACTACTGAATCTGGACTTCACCGGAGCTGGTCCAGGATCAACCGGCACAGCAGAAGTAATTGAATCCTGACCGGTCACCACGGAATCACTTGGAGGAACAAGGGCCGAGGTCAGGTTCGAATCCGCAACTGCTGACAGACTATCGGATTCCAGTTCTTCGTCATCAAGCTCCTCCGGAAATACGGCAATTGGAGCCGCCTTCTCTTTCCCGCAAGGACAAAATGGAAAGGCGGTGAACATGAGCAACGTACCGCCAAGGAACAAGATCAGTAAGACAGAGAATCGGTTTTGTCCGGCCGGTTTGTCCGAAACGTTCCGATACAAAAAGACCAACATCAGAATGGTCAACACATTTTTGATGGTGGCCTCCAGCGGCGTCATGGGAATCAATTGGCCAAAGCAACCGCAATTTCCGTTCATCGCACCATGTTTCACCATTTCAATTCCCAGGTGTATACAAAATGCCACAAGCAATGCAATTGTTACCGGAATGACAATGCGCTTCAGGAAGTGTGGCTGAATGATAGCAACACCGATGGCCAGCTCCAATCCGATGATGGCCCTGGCCGCATAGGGCGCGAGGCACCAACTAAAAAGACCGAGATCGACCAATTGTTTTTCGAATGCCCACAAGGGAAACATTTTGGCCACAGCTGACAAGATGAACAGTCCGAAGACCAGTAATCGAAGTGCGATAACGAGCGCTTTCTTATTCATGGAATCAGGGTGTTAACGAATGGTGTTGATCAGGATTTCGACTCGCGCAGTTTAATAAGCGCAAAAACAGCATAATTGATGATATCAGCGTAGTTGGCATCCACACCTTCACTGATCAGGGTGCTCCCCTGGTTGTCTTCAATTTGTTTGATGCGCAAAAGCTTCATGAGAATGAGGTCGGTCAACGAACTTATGCGCATTTCACGCCAGGCCTCTCCATAATCATGGTTCTTATCCATCATCAAGGCCGTAACCCGGGCTACGTGTTCCTCAAAATACTTGAGGGAGTCGGATGGAGAAAGTTCAAGGGGGGCATCGGAGTGGAGGCCGATCTGAATCAACGCCATGACGGCATAATTTACAATTCCTACAAATTCCCCGTCAATCCCATCCTGGACACGCTGAGCCCCTTTCTCCTCGATACTCCTGATCCGCTGGGCCTTGATAAAAATCTGATCGGTAAGGGAAGAAGGCCTGAGGATACGCCAAGCACTCCCGTAATCCTTCATCTTCTTGAGGTAGATATCTTTGCATGTACCAATCGCCTCGTCGTACTGCAATGAAGTTTTCGAAGACATGTGCAAGTATACTCGTAATTCCATGAACTCTGCATGAGCATACAGCCAGTTTTTCCACAGCACAAAACCCCGGAAATCCCCTACAGCATCAATTGCAGAGGCCGCTTGCTGAGCCTGTCAAAGCCCGTCGTGATGGGCATCTTGAACCTGAGCCCGGACTCATTTTATGATGGCGGCAGACTCAACAACCGTGACGCGCTCCTGAAGCAAGCCGAACAGCACCTTCGGGGAGGGGCAAGCATTCTGGATGTTGGCGGTGCTTCCTCAAGACCCGGAGCCGAGTTTGTCGAGGCGGATGTGGAACTGAAACGAACAGCATCTGCTGTTGGACAACTACGGGCGGAATTTCCACACGCTTTCATTTCGGTCGACACCTGGAGATCGCGTGTTGCAGACGCAGCAGTTCGTGAGGGGGCTGATATCATCAACGACATTTCTGGGGGAGAACTTGATCCGGAAATTGTGGAAATCGCTATTTCGAACAGCACGCCCTATGTATTGATGCACATGCTTGGCAGTCCGAAAACAATGCAGGACAAGCCGGTATATAGTGATGTAACCCGAGAAGTGATCAGCTCAATCCAAAGCCGTGTTGCCACATACAGGAAGCGCGGACTTAACGATATCATTGTTGATCCCGGATTCGGATTCGGCAAATCAGTTTCCGACAATTACAAGCTACTTGCCGATCTCCATCGCATCGGGGATATAGGTTGTCCGCTACTTGTCGGTTTTTCCCGAAAATCCATGATCAACAAGGTAATCGGTACACTCCCTGAGCAGGCCTTGAACGGAACAACTGTTCTGAACACTGTGGCACTACTCAACGGAGCTTCGATCCTGAGGGTACACGATGCAAACGAAGCAAGGCAGTGCATTCTGCTGATTGATGCACTGCGCAATCGCCAAACGGAAGGAGCAACACTGGGATGAAATCAATCCTGATTTTTCCGCTTCGTATCCTGATTTCCTACTATGCTATTTTTAACATTTTTCGTCTCATATTCCTTGCGGCTGCATTTTACAGACAACCGGAGCTGGACCTGCTAAATGCTCTGGGATCTTTCTCTCACGGAATTAGCCTCGACTTGAGTGCCTCGTCCTATTTCGCGGCAATTCCGGCTTTACTCTGGTCGGCGTCATTGTTCTGGAAAAAAGACGCCCTCCTGGGAATTGCAACGGCCATCCATAGCGTTCTTACCGCTCTGTGCATTGTCATCTTATGTGGTAACCTGGCCATTTATGGCGCGTGGGGAACCATGTTGGATTACCGCGCATTATCGTTTGTAACCGAACCCAAGGGCATAATCGCCTCACTCAGCAATATACAACTCATTGCTATCGCCATCCTGTTGCCTCTACTTGTCATCAGCCTCGTAAAATTGAGTAAAACCTTTGTGAGCAGACATGCCGCGTGCCCAAAGGCGTACCGATTTGCAGCTCCGCTACTGATCCTGTTTGGGTTGTTTTTCCTGATGCGCGGGGGACTACAGACTGTGCCCATCAACAACAGCAGGGCATGGTATTGCAATGTACAAGTCTTGAATGACGCCGCGGCCAATCCAGCCTGGTACCTGTTCGACAATATCAACCGCAACCTCTTCCAATCGACCGAACGCTTCAATTTCATGGATGCGAAAGTTGCTGAAAGGTTGTTTTCTGAATTAACTGATCCATCATCCGTAGCAGGCCCGATCGCATTCAAACTCCCTGAACCAAATATCGTACTGGTCGTATTGGAAAGCTGGTCGGCCGATCTTTCCGCACAACTGACAGGGGGCGAAGGCGCCGTGCTCATGTTCGATTCGTTGTGCACAACAGGACTGTTATTCGACTCGGTGTATGCCAGCGGACGCAGGACCGACCACATGTTCCCCTCCATCTTGTGCGGAATACCCTCGGTTCCGGAGCGCAGCCTGGTCCGCTACAATGA
>JBJTJB010000045.1:0-3774 GCA_046095245.1 Bacteroidota bacterium
GCCTTCTGCAGAGTGGCCAGTCACGGCAAACGAGAAAAGACAAAGCCGTTCTGGACCGTGTGAGTGCAACCATCCTCCTACAAGATTACATGCAGTCTTTGAGTTTAAAACCATGATTTACCCTATCGTCGCTTACGGCGACCCTGTCCTTCGTAAAACCTGTGAACCCATTGCGGCCGACTACCCGCAACTGCCTCAGTTGATAGATGATATGTTCAAGACCATGTACCATTGTGAGGGTTGCGGACTTGCGGCACCTCAAATCGGCTTGGGCATTCGCTTGTTTGTAGTGGATGCGGATCCCTTCAAAGAAGACGACCCCGGATCGGAGGGTTTCAAAAAGGCATTCATCAATGCTGAGATCATCAGCCGCAGCAAGGAGAAATGGCGCCGTAGCGAGGGCTGCCTGAGTATTCCGGGACTTTACGGTGAAATTGAGCGGCCGAATACCATCGTAATCCGGTACCATGATGTGAATTTCCAGCAACACACCGAGGAATATACCGGCATAAAAGCCCGGGTCATCCAGCACGAATACGATCATATCGAGGGAGTGTTGACTGTTGACCATTTCACCCCATTGAAGAAATCCATGCTGAAAGGAAAACTGAACGAATTGATGAAGGGAAGAGCAGATGCCCATTACCGGATGAAGTTCAGTTCTGTACGCTAATGGCACTGTCTAAGCCGGTTTTTCTGATTGGATTTATGGGATCCGGTAAATCTACCGTTGGCCGTACCCTATCAGCGCATATCGGAGTACCCTTTACCGACCTCGATGATGAGGTGGCGAAATTGCATCCACAGGGAATTCCCGGGATTTTTAAGGACGCGGGAGAAGATCATTTTCGGAAATTGGAGCAGATACAATTGAAGAATTGCATTTCAACTCCGGCAGGGATCGTTGCTACCGGCGGAGGTTGTCCGGTGTTTGCCGACAACCTACACTGGATGAATGAAACCGGAACCACGGTATATATCAAGTGTCGACCCGGAATTCTGTTTCACAGGTTAGCCAAAGAAAAAAACGGGCGACCACTGATCAAGGAATTAAATGATCTGGAGCTGATGGAAACGATTAACTCGTTGCTGAGGAGTCGACACTTGGTTTATGAAAAAGCGAGGATCCATGTGGACGGACACAAAACCATAGACGAAATCTGCCATTCGATCCAGCAGCAAATCAACGGAATCACCAATTCTTGACAGGTCGATCGTCGCCTGCCGGGAAACGCTTCGCTTTTTCCTTCTGAAGATTCTTCTCATCGTTTCGCATCGATCTCAAGATTCGTTCAGCCTCCTCTTTGCTCAGCTTGGGCTGTTGAGCGGACTTGTTTTTCTGATTTTCAGGTTTGGATTTGTCCTTCTGCCCTGACTGTTCATTGTTCGACTTATCCTGCTGATCCTGTTTATCCTGTTGCTGTTGCTGCTGCTGTTGCTTCTGTTGCTGATCCTTTTTGTCTTTTTGCTGATCCTTATTTTGTTCCTGCTGCTGCTGTTTGCGCAGTTTTTGCAAGGCATAACTGAGATTATACCGGGCATCCTGATCGGAGGGATTGGTCCTCAAGGCCTGCTTATAGGCTTCTACGGCCTCCTCGTATTTTTCGGCCTTCATCAGGCTATTTCCCAGGTTATAAAAGGCCGAAGACTTCACTGTTTCCTTACTGCTTCGCGAGGCATCAACATATGCATTCGAGGCCTCATCGAACTTACCCTGACGATACAATGCATTTCCAAGGTTGTGTTTTGCCTCATCCAGGGCCGGATCCTTCAGAATGGCCTCCCGGTATGCCGACTCGGCATTTCGGAAGCGATTCTTACCGTACTCGCTGGCACCATCGGACATATCGGAACGCTGTCCCAGAACAACCGTGTTCATTGCCGTCAGCAGCAACGTCACCAGCAAGGAAAACCAACAGCTGTGCAATTTCATTTGTCAGGACCTTTGTGGACTGTAAACAGATTCAATCGAGCAAGAAGCGAACTCTTTCTGTCACCCATGAGAAACTCGACTACGAGCAGGATCAAGGTGACAGCAATAAATGGCTGAAAGCGGTTTTCGTACTCCGTGTACATCTTAGCCTTGAATTCCTTCCGATCAAGTGCAGCCATTTCTTTCAAAACCAGGTCTATCCCATCATCAGAAGCGGTGGCACGGATGAACTTGCCATTGCCTGCATCAGCTATCTCTGATAACATGACCGGATTCAGCTTGGTGATAACCGTATGGCCAGCATTATCCTGCCTGTAACCTGCCACAGCACCATTCATCACTTGAGGTATCGGCGCACCTTCGGGCGACCCCATGCCAATGGTATAGACCTTTACTCCGGCAGCTGCAGCCTCGGCAGCAGCCCCTACAGCATCATCTTCATGGTTTTCTCCATCAGTCATCACGAGAATCGCACTGTGCTTGCGGGTACTGTCAGAAAATGATTCCCGAGCCAATCCGATCGCTTCGCCGATGGCAGTTCCCTGACGGGGCACCATGTCGGCATTGATAGTCGTTAAAAACAACTTGGCTGCATTGTAGTCCGTAGTAATGGGAAGCTGCACGTACGCATCACCCGCAAACACAATCAACCCGATACGATCACCTTCGAGGCGATCGATAAGACGATTCAAGGCAAGCTTTGCCCTCTCCAAACGGCTAGGACGCAGATCCTGTGCAAGCATGCTGTTGGATACGTCCAATGCAATCATCAAATCGGCTCCTTTTCTCTTGACCTCTTCCAGCCTTGATCCGATCAAGGGTCCACATAAACCGATAATGAGGAAGGCCAGTGCAGTGATGCACAAGGTGAATCGGACCCAGGGTCGTGAAAGAGATGCGTCCGGGCTCAATTTACGAACGAGATTCACGTCGCCGAATCGCGCGACCGACCTGCGTTTTGCCAAGCGAACCATCCAAAACAGAGCAGCAACCACCGGCACAGTTAACAAGAGCCAGACCAATACAGGATATTCGAATTTGAACACTTCCATCAGGGAATCGTCTTGAACCAGGTGTATCGAAGGACCAATTCAATTAAAAAGAACAGGAACGCCGCAAGTGCAAAAGGCATATACTGTTCCGTGTATCGTTTAAACTCTGTGACTTCAATTTTGGATTTCTCCAGTTTATCGATTTCAAGAAATATGGATTCAAGCTTTCGGTTATTGACGGCCCTGAAATACCGTCCATCGGTTGACTCTGCAATGGTGGTGAGTAACTTCTCGTCAATCTCCACGTCCATATTCTGATACTGGATACCGAACAATGTTTTTACAGGGTATGGCGCAGTCCCACGGGTACCCACTCCAACTGAATACACGCGCACACCGAATGTCTTTGCAATTTCACCGGCTGTCATGGGTGGAATAGCTCCCGCATTACTCACTCCATCGGTAATGATCACCACAACCTTACTTTTTGTCGGTGCGTCCTTCACCCGGTTGATTGCAGTCGCCAGACCATCACCGATTGCCGTGCCATCTTTCAACCAACCGGACTTCACGTCCTTCAACAAATTAAGCAATACCGAATGGTCGGTGGTCACCGGACATTGGGTGAAGCCCTCGCCGCTAAAAACCACGAGTCCAACCAGGTCATTCGGCCGTCCCTCGATGAATTCGCGGGCAACTTTTTTTGCGGCCTCGATTCGGTTGGGACGGAAATCCTCCGCCAACATACTTGCCGATATATCGAGTGCCAATACAATGGAAATACCTTCTGTCTTAACATTTGAAGCCGAACTCGATGATTGTGGCCTGGCAAGTGCAATGATCAAAAAG
>JBJTJB010000046.1:0-1706 GCA_046095245.1 Bacteroidota bacterium
GTGCTGGACTCTGACAGTGTTTGGACAGAACCTCCGCGGATGTTTCGGCAGTATGAAAGACCAGAAGCCAGGGTTTTGAAATACTCTTCGTCGGAGTAAAAGCCACAGCGCCAGGCGATCAAGTCATCATAATAGGCTGTAAACCCTTCCGAAAACCAGAGCAGATCGGTATAATTCTCTGCAGCATAATCGAAGGGGCCGAGTGGTGAGGGCCGGAGCCGTTTTACATTCCATAGGTGGAAGTATTCATGCGCTACCAGACTCATGAATCCGGTGTAGGCACTTTCACTACCATAGGTGGTGCGTGCAGTTTGAAGTGTTGTTGAATTTTCATGTTCCAAACCGCCTCCGCCCGAAGGCAGGTGGTGTACAATGAAAACATAGCGCTCGCAGGGATGTGATCCGAAAATACGTGTGCACGTTTCAACAATGCGACTCATATCCCGTTGAAGCCTCAAACTATCGTAGGCATCTATCCCAAACATGGCAACCTCATGAGGCACACCTGCAGCCTGAAAACGAAAAACACTGTGGTTGCCGATTTCAAATGGCGCATCAACCAGACAATCGTAATTAGGGGCCTGAACCGTCCACAGGTTATTTTTAGAAACAGGTTCAAGGGCCACCGACATCCGCTTCCATGCCGCATTAGGTTCCACCTTAACAATGCAGGGGCGTTGTAAGGCAGCCTTGGTATACAGGAAAATACTGGTTCCATTCAAGTACGCATGTTCATCGTCGATGTAGCTGGTGCGAACACTGAGTTCATTGGCATAAACCGCATAACTGACACGTATACTCCTCTGGCCTTCAAGTTCGACCCTCCAGGTATCCTTGCTGACTTTAACATGCCGAAGTGGTACAGCATTGGATCCAAAAGCACGGAGTCGCTCTACATGCCTGGGGAATTCGCGAACCAGGTAAGACCCCGGAGCCCATACCGGCATGCAGAGGTCAACGGTTTTTCCATTGAGCATATCCAACTCCATTTGAACTTCCACATAATGCGTGTGGGGTTCCGGAAACCGAAGCGTATACTTCACCGCATGGTCAGACCCGGCAAAAAGGGTGTTGGAGAGAAACAGGCAAATCGCGGCAACAAATGGGAGGACCTTTTTCATTGATGTAAAGGTACAATGCCTTGTTGAGGCAGGCCCGGAACCGACTTAGAATTTCGGCCGACGCTTCCCGTCTTTGAAAAAAACACCCTGGAGGTACTTTTCCGTTCGGATGTAAACGAAGAGAAACGAGAGCAGGCTGTATACGAAAACGACCAGTAGTTCCCAGTCGCGTCCCAAATGATAGCTTTCCATCACCACAAGGAACAGTAAAATAAGACTGGCACTCCGCATCAATACCTTTCCGGCAAAAAGATTGGCTTCGTACCAGGTGTCCTCATTTTTACGCGCTAAATCCGTGCGGTATGCAAACAGTGAGCCGAAATCGGGCGTAAAGCGGTTGACGCGCAAACCAAGGGTGAATTGGGCTATGGCAACAAACGCTGCCAGGATCAATGAAAAGTTCATCCGTTTTCTATTTAAAAATGGTTCATCGTGTTCCGTTCAACATCTGCTCCAACTCACGCTGCGTCATGATCTTGTAATCAGTACCAGGCTCAAAGACAGAATCAGGTGGTGCTGATGCATCAAATTCACGGGCTACCATCCGCAAACCGATTTCCATCGCTTCATAATCGAATTCAAAGG
>JBJTJB010000047.1:0-3102 GCA_046095245.1 Bacteroidota bacterium
TCTCATCAATCACTTCGCCGCTTGCGTTTATAAGCACCGGCTGTACTCCGGGAAGTGGCAGTGTTGCGAAGGTGGGCTTGGTAGGAGTCAGATGGGCAAGAGGGGAAATCATGATTCCGCCCGTTTCGGTTTGCCACCAGGTGTCAACGATTGCACAACGGCCTTTGCCTACATGCTGGTGATACCACTGCCAGGCTTCTTCGTTGATGGGTTCTCCTACACTTCCAAGGGTACGCAGGCTGTCAAGACTAGCCAGGGCTGGAAATTCATCACCGAAAGCCATCAGCGAACGGATTGCAGTCGGAGCGGTGTAGAAGATATTCACCTTGTGGCGGTCAACCACGTTCCAGAATCTACCGGCATCCGGCCAGGTCGGAACACCCTCGAACATCAGTGTGGTGCATCCTGACAACAGCGGGCCATAGAGGATATAGCTATGCCCGGTGATCCAGCCTAAATCGGCGGTACACCAGTATACATCGTTCTCTTCCGGTTGAAAGACATTCTGGAATGTATACGCGGCCCATACCATGTACCCCGCAGTAGTGTGTACCACGCCTTTGGGTTTACCGGTCGACCCCGAGGTATACAGGATGAACAGCATGTCCTCGGCATCCATCGGTTCGGCTGGACACATATCGCTGCATCCACGGATTTCCTCATGCCACCAACGGTCGGTTGTTTCATTCCATCGCACAGCTGATTCGATATGCCTGAGTACGAAGACACGTTCAACCTCCGGGCATTGCAACAGGGCTTCGTCTACAATGTCTTTCAGAATGATGGGTTTGGCACCGCGGTAGACCCCATCGGCAGTCAAGACCACTTTGCACTGTGCATCGTTGATACGATCTGCCAGCGATTGCGCCGAGAAGCCGGCAAACACAACAGAGTGGATGGCTCCGATACGCGCGCAGGCCAGCAAGGAAATGGCGGCTTCGGGTACCATCGGCATGTAGATGCAGACGCGGTCGCCTTTTTTCACGCCGGATTGCTTCAGCATGTTTGCTGTACGGCAAACTTCAGAGTGCAACTGGCGATAGCTGAGGTTCCGGCTATGTAGATTCGGATTGTTGGGTTCCCAGAGTATAGCCGTTTTATCTCCCCGTTCTGCCAGATGACGGTCAAGGCAATTCTCGGTGATGTTGAGCTGGGCTCCATCGAACCACTTCACATCAAAGGATTTGAAATCCCACTGCAATACCCGGTCCCATTTCCTTTTCCATTGGAACGAATCAGCAACAGAAGCCCAAAATCGCTCGGGGTTCTCAACACTTTCTATGTATTGCTTGTGATACTCTTCCAAGCTCTTGATGCGCAAATTTTCCATGGTGTAGAATCCGGATTCAATTCAAAGATAATCGGCTTTTCGTAGCGGGTAACCTTCATTCCACTGCTGCGTAAAAGTGCTTCATGCGAGGTCTCGTATTCGTTTTTTTTCTGGCGATGCAATTGCTCCCGCTTCGGGCGGCTCAGCACCGGGAGTGGGTCATTCATACGCCTCCACTCACAGAAAATACGGTATACCGTATACAGCAGTCCCTTCAGAGTCAATCGGGGCTCAGCCTGGTGGGCTATGTGCGTGCCGGTTCTTTCCTGCTTATCCGATCAGCCGGTGAGGAGTGGAGTGCTGAGCGTATTCTTCGACTTTGTGATGCTTTGTCCGGACATTCCTCGTCCTGTGCATTGGTACAGGGATGTACGTTTTACGAGATCGCCGATGGACAAAACGGATCCGTAGCGGCTCTACAAACAGATTGACTTAGTTTTTCAATGGACCGCGTGACAGCACATCGGACATTGCCTGCCGAACATTCAATTTGAAGGTCTCCAGATCGGATTCCGTCAAACCGGCAGTTTCAAAGGGTGGAAGCCATTCACCATGCAACGTTCCGGGCCGCATTTCACAGGGCCGCTTGGGTGAAAGCAGCTGATCTGCATCGTGCAGAACCAACACGGCGAGTGGAACCTGGGCGGCGATCGCCAGCCTGAAGGCACCGTCTTTGAAGGGCAACAAGGGATCTCCCGTCGTGTTCCGTGTCCCTTCCGGTGCAAGGAAAACCGCAACGTTTTCACGCAGAGAGGACATCATGCGCTCGATGCTTCTATGGCGGTCATGCTTGTCTTTTCGGTCAACAGTGATGTATAGCTTGCGTATTACGTAGCCCAACATAGGGACCTTAGCCAGTTCGGCCTTGCTCAGAAATCGGAACGTGTGCGGACAAGCCATGGCCCAGGCCGGAATGTCGAGAAAGGAGCGGTGGTTACCGGCGAATACGTATAAGCCTTGCGGACTGATCCGTTCCGTGTGACGGAGCTTGAAGCGGATGAAGAAGGCGAGGTATAGGAATCGCGCCCAGGCCTGTGAAATTCGGTGAGCAAGGTGTGGCGCACGTTCTTTGGTGGAGAAATTGAACACCAAAAAGTAAAGCGGTACCACCACCAGCAGGGATAGCAGCATGGGAATGGCACAATACAATGTAAAGACGAACCGCAGGAGCCGATAGAACATGCAATCAAGGAGTGGAGATGGATGCAGGCAGTATTTTCCCGTTGAAATAGCGGTGTCCTTCGCACAACATCCAGGAAACGCATTTTGCCATTTCTTCGGGACCCATTGGTGCAGTATAGCCCGGAAAAGCCTGACTGAGCATTTCGGTCTGCACAGCACCAAGTGCCAGGCAATTCACACGGATCTTGTCCGGCTCGAGTTCGCAGGCCAGGCATTCGGTCAACACAGCCAAGGCACCTTTGCTTGAGGAATATGCACTCAGTCCGGGAAACTTGACACTGCCCTGTACGCCGCCCACCGAGCTGATGTGCAATACATGTGCGCCATTCGCTGACCGCAATTTCCCGAGCAATGCCTGGGTGATCCGGAAGGGCGCCATGAGGTTTGTGCGATAACTCAACTCGAGTTCCGTTTCGGTAATGTCCGCGAAACTTCTATTGATCAGGAATCCCGCATTGTGCACCAGTCCATGCAAGGCTTCAACTCCTGCTCCGGTCAGCCATTCAACAAGGACTGATGGTTCATCCTTTGTCAGGTCAAAAACCAGGGTGTTGATTCTTCCTTGAGAACGAGTTTGCAGTTCTTGAAGT
>JBJTJB010000048.1:0-4891 GCA_046095245.1 Bacteroidota bacterium
CCGAAAACATCGGTACCGGGGTTGGCTGTTTGACCTTGTTGTGTTGTGGTGGCAATAGGTGCACCACGTTCCCAGGCATTGCCCGAAGGTCCGCTCACTGTCCATCCGAAGTCGAGGGAGAAGTCATCATAGTATCCCTTCTGCAGGGTGATGGAGTAGGGGCCGCTGACATTCAGGTTTTGTCCGGTTGTGCAAAAGGTGCGATGTCCCCAATGGCCCGCAGTGACATCGTAGGTGCCACCGAAGAAGTTCGAAATACTGAATTGTCCGTTGGCATCTGCCTGCACGGTGAAATCGAATTGCAGATTCTTGAACAATACGATTGCACCTGGAATCGGATTGCCTGTTCCGGCCTCCGTTACGCTACCACTCACCGTGATTGTGGGCGAAGAGGTGCTGAGCGCCACGTTCAATACAGTCAGTTGACCATTCACCAGGTTGACCCCGGTGATGGTTTTGGTGGTGTATCCCGCCTTGCTGAACTGGACACTGAACGTACCGGACTGGGCAAGACCGGTTTTGTATTCTCCGTTGAGTTTCGAATTGTCAGTGGTTCCAGGTCCTACGATGGTCACCAGTACGTTGTTGAGAGGAGCCCCCGTTGCACTGTCCGTAACGAGACCTTCCAAATAACACGCCCGGATATAATCCGGAGTGAGTACATACAATCCGTTGTTGATATCGGAAACAACGAGGTTTCCGGATGGCAGGAACGGGTATACACCCCAGGCGCCATTGAAACCACTACCCGAACCTTGGGTGTAGGTATCGTAGCTTCCGGTGACAATCATGTTATCGGGACGGCTCACATCCACGATGGCAATCCCGTCTTTGTACCAGCTTACAACTTCAAAGTCATTCAGTGTATGGGTGTTGTGGATGATGGAGCCCGAACCTGGTGTTACCTGAACCCTGTCGAGTTCAGTGATGTTGTTCAGGTCACTGATGTCATAGGCGCCCAAATAGGATCCTGTGTTCTCATCGGTGGTGAATAGCACATTCCCTGCATCGTTGAGCCAGGTGTTGTGCGTGAATTGCGTCGGAGTAAGCTGTGTTGCGATCAGTACGGGGTTTGACTTGTTCGTGATATCGAACACCGAAAAGAAACCATCGTAAATGTGGGCACTATACATGTAATTGCCCCGAACATATCCATCGTGGATGTAAGAGCCGGGAGTCTTTCCTACATAATTCGGGTTCCAGGGGTTGCTCAGGTCGGCGATAATGCCGGCTCCGTTGAACAGGTTGCTACCAAACAGATAGGCATATCCGTCTTCGACATGCAACGCGTGGATGGTTTCCAATTGCCCGGCTATTGCTCCGGATCCTGTCCAGTATGTGTAAGTAACGGAGTCGGGGAGGTAGCCCAGATTCACGATCTGTAAACCATTGCAGCAACCTTCCGTCGTGACGTACGCGTAGTTTTGCCAGGTTTTCACCTCGCGCCAACTGGAATTTGTGCCGGGAACCGTGTGTGCAACGAAGGGGTTGTTCGGATCTGTGACATCAACAATGTCGAGCCCGCCCGTGTAACCGACAAGGGCATATTCGTGGCCACTCGAATCGACATAACCTCCAATATTGGACAAGGACTGCCCGGGATACGGAAGGTTGGAACGGAAGGTGACGTTGAGTTGAGCCTGAGCCTGGATGCTGATGCAAACCAGTAATGCGAGTTTCAGTATTTTTTTCACAGAGTTAAGGTATGATTCAAAGGTAAACTTTAACATGAACAATCTCATGCGGACGCTGGTTTTAAGCATCCACAGTCGACTTCATAAGATTGTAAGTAGGGTGATTCCGTTTAACCGGGAGGTCAGGCTTCGGCCAACTTTTTTGCGTGACGCTTGCGCTCGTTTTCATCCAGGTGGATTTTGCGCATACGAAGTGACTTCGGAGTGATCTCCAGGTATTCATCTTTCTCAATGTACTCCATCGATTCTTCGAGGGAGAACTGGGTTTTGGGCGCAATACGCACGTTATCGTCCGATCCGGAGGCCCGCATGTTGGTGAGCTTTTTGGCCTCACACACATTGATGATCAGATCGTCGGGGCGGATATGCTGACCGATCACTTGTCCACCATATACCTGGTCGCCCGGTTCGATAAAGAAGAACCCACGGTCCTGCATGCGGTCGATGGAGTAGGCCGTTGCCGCGCCGTTTTCCTTGGCCAGCAGTACTCCGGCAATCCTTCCGGAAATACCGCCTTTCCAGGGCTCAAAGCGTGAAAACCGGTGAGCCATGATGGCACGACCAGCCGTTGCGGTAAGTACACTGCTGCGCAAACCGATCAGTCCGCGGGCCGGAATCTCGAATTCTAGGTGCTGCAGATCGCCCTTGGGTTCCATCACTTTCAGTTCACCTTTCTTTTGGGTGACCAGCTCAATCACCTTACCGGCTACATCTTCCGGTACATCTACTGTAAGGTGCTCAACCGGTTCGTGTTTGACCCCATCAATTTCCTTCGTGATAACCTGAGGCTGACCCACTTGCAGCTCATAACCTTCCCTGCGCATGGTTTCGATCAGAATCGACAGGTGAAGAACTCCACGACCATACACCAGATAGGCATCCGGCGAATCGGTTTCGAGGATCCGCATGGCAAGGTTCTTTTCCAGCTCCTTATACAGGCGATCGCGAAGGTGCCTGGAGGTCACGAAGCGACCTTCTTTACCGAAAAACGGACTGTTGTTGATGGTGAAGAGCATACACATGGTGGGCTCATCCACGGCAATAGGTTTCAATGCTTCGGGCTGTTCGGCATCGGCAAGGGTATCGCCGATATCAAAATCTTCGATGCCCGTAATCGCACAGATATCGCCACAATGTACTTCGGTGGCCTTGCGGCGACCCAGTCCTTCAAAAACGAATACTTCCTTGGTGCGCATCTTCTTGATACTTCCATCCTTTTTCATCAGGGAAACCGGCTGGTTTTCACGCAAGGATCCCCGACTGATCCGTCCGATGGCGATACGGCCAACGAATGTGGAGAAATCGAGCGAGGTGATGAGCATTTGAGGCGTACCCTCTACTACGGCAGGTGCAGGGAAATACTCGATTACGGTATCCAGCAAAGCCGTAATGTCCTGCGTTGGATTGCGCCAGTCGTGACTCATCCAACCCTGTTTCGAGGAACCGTACACGGTAGGGAAACTCAGTTGTTCCTCAGTTGCATCCAAATGGAAAAAGAGGTCGAATACCTTTTCGTGGACTTCCTCCGGGCGGCAGTTTTCTTTATCGACCTTGTTGATGACCAGGATGGCCTTTTTGCCCATTTCAAGTGCTTTCGATAACACGAAGCGCGTTTGCGGCATGGGTCCCTCAAAGGCATCAACAAGAAGGAGCACGCCATCGGCCATGTTCAGTACACGTTCAACTTCACCACCGAAATCTGCGTGGCCTGGTGTATCGATGATGTTGATTTTGACACCCTTGTATTGTACAGAAACGTTTTTCGCGATGATGGTGATTCCGCGCTCGCGCTCAAGCTCGTTGTTGTCGAGGATCAAATCGCCGGATTTATCCGATTCACGGATCAGTTCGGTTTGATGTAAAATCTTGTCTACCAGGGTCGTTTTGCCGTGGTCAACGTGGGCAATAATGGCAATGTTGCGAATCGATGACATGTGTTGGGGTCTTGCGCTTTATCAAAGCGCTGATTATCAAGTATTTAAATCTAATGGAAGTCTGACTGCAAAGGTAAGGAATCCCGCCCTGCAAAAGGGCTCAGGCTCTTCTTTTCGTGCGGCGAACGCCTTTGCTGTTACCGCCCGTCGTCCTGCTGCCATTTCCCGGAACAATGTCCGACAGCATCGTATCGTCCAGTATCCGCGCTGTTTCCTCGCGGACTGAGCGGAAAACAGGCCTGAACCGGCAAGTTCCCTGCAAAACACATTCGGCGCAGCGTTCAGGCCCATTGGGAGAGGCACAAGGGGCCAGTGCAATGGGTCCGTCAACCAAACGGATAACCCGGCCCAGCGGAACCAGTTTCGGATCTGTGTTGAGTGTATAACCGCCCGATTGTCCCTTCTTGCTGGAGAGCAATCCGTCTTTGCGCAATTCAACCAAAATAGCCTCAAGAAATTTTCGGGGGATACCGTTCTGCTCAGCGATTTCAGCAATGCGAAGGGCGCCCCGTTCGCGATTCCGTGCCATATAGGCCAGGGCATGTAAAGCGTATCGGGCTTTCATCGAGAGCATGGATGCAAATCAAGGTGCAAAGTGGCTTCGTCATGCCGAGGGGCTAAGCGTATTTTCAGCCCTACACTGTTGAAATCCTTGTCCGGTTGTTGATACAATTCCGAAAGGACAGCGCTTGAGCCTCCACAGGATTCTACCTTTGCCTCTGTACCCATGAAACTAAATCCGCCACGTAAGCTTTCCGAACTTGCCGACATCACCGGTGCCACCATCATCGGCGATCCGGACGCACTGGTTACCGGTATCAATGAAATCCACCGGGTTGAATCCGGTGATTTGACCTTTGTTGATCATCCCAAGTATTACGACAAAGCCTTGAACTCTGCTGCAACCTTTGTGATCATCAACAAGGGAGTAGCACCTCCCGCCGGGAAAGCCCTCTTGTTTTCCGATGATCCCTTCCGCGATTACGTGTTGCTGACCCGGAAATTCATGCCTTTTTTGCCATCGTCCGGCCCCATTCATCCCGATGCGGTCATTGGAGAAGGAACGGTGGTGCAGCCCAATGTGAGCATCGGACCGGGAGTGCGAATCGGGCGCGATTGTATCATACACAGTGGGGTTGTTATTTACGACCATACCTGTATCGGTGATCGCGTGGTGATCCAAGCAAACACGGTGCTTGGTGCGGATGCATTCTACTTCAAGCGCAGACCGAATCATTATGAGAATATGCAGTAGTGTGGCCG